>JBGQGU010000616.1:0-2015 GCA_041497655.1 Gammaproteobacteria bacterium | reverse complement strand
GCCACCGTGCACGTTGACCTTGTCATGCGGGAGGCCGAGATCGTGCATGGCGGCCATGGCGACCACCGCGAACGCCTCGTTGATTTCGAAGAGATCGGTCGTTTTCGGATTCCAGCCGGTCCTCTCGAAGAGCTTCCGGATCGCCGCCACCGGCGCCGTGGTGAACCACTGCGGCTCCTGCGAGTGCGTGCTGTACGCGATGATCTTTGCCAGCGGCGCGATCCTGCGCTGGTCCGCCGCGGAGCGCCTCATCAGCACCATTGCCGCCGCGCCGTCCGCGATCGAGCTCGAGTTGGCGGGGGTCACCGTGCCATCCTTCCTGAACGCGGGCTTCAGCTGCGGAATCTTGTCGAGGTTAGCCTTGAGGGGCTGCTCATCGATACTCACCACCGTTTCGGTCTTGCCGCTGGCGAGCTTCACCGGGATGATCTCCTTTTCGAAGCCGCCGCTCTTGATCGCGTCTTGCGCGCGGGTTAGAGAGGTGATGGCGTAGCGATCCTGCGCCTCGCGCGAGAACTGATATCTGGCCGCGCAGTCCTCGGCAAACGTGCCCATGAGGCGCCCGCGGTCGTAGGCATCCTCCAGCCCGTCGAGGAACATGTGGTCCTTCACTTCGCCGTGCCCGAGCCGCAGACCTGCCCGCGCCCTGGGCAGCAGGTAGGGCGCATTCGACATGCTTTCCATGCCGCCCGCGACCATCACGTCGTGGGTGCCCACTATGAGAGCGTCGTGCGCCAGCATCGCCGCCTTCATGCCCGAGCCGCACACTTTGTTGATGGTCATGCAGCCCACGGCAGGGGGCAGCCCTGCGCCAAGCGCCGCCTGGCGCGCCGGAGCCTGGCCCTGGCCGGCGGCGAGCACGTTGCCCATGATCACTTCCTGCACGTCCTCCGGCTTCACGCCGGCGCGCTCGACTGCCGCGCCGATGGCGATGGCGCCGAGCTCCGGCGCGGTGAGCGCCTTGAGGTCGCCCATAAAGCCGCCCATCGGCGTGCGGGCGGCTGACACGATTACGATGGGGTCATCACGCATTGGCCGATACTCAAAGCGAAAGCTTAACCACTAAGGACACAAAGGACACGAAGGTTTCATTCATAAAGTAGCGCTTATTCCGATTCTTTTTTGTGTCCTTCGTGGTTCGAGAACTTGCCCTTCTAGCAGCGCAGCGCGGCGAGCCGGTCCGGGCATTCAAGCATCTCGGCCTGGAGCACCGCGACCAGCCGGGGCGGACGCACTCGGCATGGGCGCCCGGATGATCGGGACGCGCATTCCGAGCCGATCGAAGGGGGGGATAGGCAATATGGACATTTGTTGAATGTTTTCAGTGTTAGTTAGTGGTCACTTCATAGGGGAAAACGGGTCCGGTGAGCGATATTCCGCTGCTGGGACGGAGCCCAGATGCCCTATCCGGCGACCCGTTCTTCCACCCTGGTTTGCCGGCCTGAATTGCTCACCGTTCAGCCACGATTGATCGGTCTCGTCTTGCGTGCTTGAAGCGCGCCGCTCTCAAGATCGGGGCATGGTGACATCAGCGGGTTTCCTCGTAGAGCTCCCTGCCGATCAGCCACCGTCGAATCTCCGAGGTGCCTGCCCCGATTTCATAGAGTTTGGCGTCGCGCAGCAGCCGGCCGGTGGGCGAATCGTTGACGTAGCCTGTGCCCCCCAAGCACTGGATCGCCTCCAGTGCCATCCAGGTCGCGCGCTCGGCGGCGAAGAGTATGGCGCCGGCCGCATCCTTGCGGGTGACGTTGCCGGCGTCGCACGCGCGCCCGACCGCGTAAACGTACGCGCGGCAAGCGCTTGCCGTCACGTACATGTCGGCGAGCTTGCCCTGCATCAACTGGAACTCCCCGATCGGCTGGCCGAACTGCTTGCGCTGGTGCAAGTGCGGGATCACCGCGTCGAGACAGGACTGCATGATGCCGAGCGGGCCTGCCGCAAGCACTGCGCGCTCGTAGTCGAGCCCGCTCATCAGCACCTCGACACCTCGGCCCGCCATTCCCAGCACGTTTTCT
>JBGQGU010000615.1:0-2033 GCA_041497655.1 Gammaproteobacteria bacterium | reverse complement strand
CCGCGCGGATCGAGGGCGTGGCCGCCTCGCCCGATCACCTCCGAGGCGAGCGGGATGTCGGCGGTCACCACCAGGTCTCCGGCCTGCACCTGCTCGACGATCTCGCGATCGGCGACGTTGAAGCCGTGCGGCACGCGCATCACGCGGATGAACGGTGACGGCGGCGTCCAGAGGAGCTTGTTGGCGACCAGGATCACGGGCACCTGTGTCCGCTCGGCGGCGCGGTACAGGATCTCCTTGATGACCTTGGGGCAGGCGTCGGCGTCGACCCAGATCTGCACGCGGTGTCCGTCGCGCGCTACGCCGGCCCGAAGATCGTGGCTGATGGCCTCATTGGAGCTTTCCCGCGCCTCAGAGCGCGACGGGCACACCGCGCTCGGCGGAATCGTACATGGCGTTGACGAAGGCGACGGCCTTGCGGCCCTCGTGGCCGTCGAGCGCGGGCGCGCGGCCCTCTCGGAGCGCGTCCACAAAGTCCTGGAGCTGGCGGCGGTGGCCCTCGGCGCTGATGGCGCTCGGGCTGCTCGCGCCGGAGCCGAGGGCGTTCGACTGGGCGGCGCGGATGGCGTCGTCCTCGGGGCGCGGGTTGCGAAAGTCCCAGCGCGCGATGCGGTCGTCTTCGAGCGCGATGGAGCCGTGCTCGCCGCAAATCTCGTGGCGTCGCGACCAGCCCGGCCATAGCGCGGTGCTCGCCTCGAACGTGCCGAGGGCGCCGCTTGCGAATCTGAGCGCGGCGCACGCGGTGTCCTCGACCTCGATGCCGGTATGCACGCGGCGGGTTGTCCACGCGAAGACTTCCGCCGGCATTCCGACGAACCACAACAGGAGGTCGATGCCGTGGATGGCCTGGTTGATCACCGCCCCGCCGCCGTCGTTGGCGTGGAGGCCTCGCGGCGCGGTGTAGTACTCCGCGGTGCGGTGCCACTTCACGTAGGTGCTCGCGAGCACGAGGCGACCGAGCCGGCCGGCATCGAGCGCGGCCTTGACGGTGCGGGCGCCGTCGCCAAATCGGCCCTGGAAGATCGGAGCGATGCGGACGCCGGCGGCGTCGGCGGCGCGGACGATCTCGTCCGTGCGGGCAGTGGTGATCTCGATGGGTTTCTCGATGACGAGGTGCTTGCCCGCGCGAATCGCCGCGAGCGACGGCTCGAGGTGCGCACCGCTCGGCGTGGTGATGCACACGACGTGGATATCGGGCCGCGCGACCAGCGCGGCGATGTCGGTCGTGTGGAAGGGGACGTGGTGCTTCGCGGCAAAGGCGTGCGCCTTGCCGGCGTTGCGCGTGGCAACGCCGACGAGTGTGGCGCCTTGGAGCGCCGTGATGGCTTGCGCGTGAAAGTCGGCAATCATGCCGAGGCCGACGATGCCGAAGCCGAGGAGAGAGGAAGACGAGGGCGCGGTCATGCGTTGCCTTCCGCCATCCGTGCGCATTGACAGGCTGGTGGCGGCGAATATATCCTATTCAAACCAAGGAGGTGCCCCTCTTCGTGCCGACGACCACCGTGCATTTGCCCCCCGAGCTCCTTCGCGCGCTCGACGCGCTGGCCGCGCGGACGAACGCCAGTCGTAACCGGCTGGTCATCGAGGCCTGCGAGCGGCTCGTCCATTCCAATCGCGGCGTATGGCCTCCCGGCTTCCTCGAGGGGGCGCATCTCTCGACGAAGGATCGCAAGGATCTCGCGGCAGCGGGAAAGGTCCTGGAGCGAAGCATCAGGCGCGCGCGTCGCAGCCGGCGCAGGGATCCGTTCAGTCATGTTGGTGCTTGACACCAGTGCCCTCTCACGGTTGATGCAAGCAGAACCGGTCGCGCTCGGGCACGCCGGGAAGCACAGACCGGGGGACCTGTTCGTGGCGCCGCCGGTTGCTGCGGAGATCCAGTTTGGCATCGCCCGCTTCCGCGCCGGATCGAAGCGGGTGCAGCTGCTGCGCTCGCAATATCGGCGCTGGAGGGCCCTGGCGGAGTGGTTGGAGTGGACGGAATCGGCGAGCGACATCTTCGGAGAGCAGAAGGCGCGACTGGAAGGCCGCGGAGT
>JBGQGU010000614.1:0-2042 GCA_041497655.1 Gammaproteobacteria bacterium | reverse complement strand
TCGCCCGAACAGCTGTCGCTGATCTGGGAAATGCGCGAGGCCATGACACGTGGGGAATTCCTGCTCTACTACCAGCCCCAGCTCGATCTCGCCGGCGGCCAGGTCACGGAGGTTGAGGCGCTGATTCGATGGCAGCATCCGCAACGCGGTCTGATGTTGCCGAAGAGTTTCATTCCGTTCGCGGAGAACACCGGGTTCATCCGCGAGCTCACGCCCTGGATTCTCGAAGCGGTGGTCGCGCAGGTCGCGCATTGGCGCAAGATCGGGATCAACCTCGTGCCCGCGGTCAATCTTTCCGCGCTCGATATCCTGAATCCCAAACTGATCGACCACCTGCGGCGATTGGTCGGTCAGCACGGCCTCGCCGCGAAAGCCTTGTGTGTCGAGATCACCGAGAGCGCGCTGATGGAAGACCCGGAGCTGGCGCTGGCGCATCTCAACGAACTGGCGAAGCTGGGACTCAAGCTGGCGATCGACGATTACGGTGTGGGCCGGGCCTCGCTCGCCTATCTCCAGACGCTGCCGGTGCATGAGCTCAAGATTGACGGTGTCTTTATCCGCGCCGTGGCCGAAACGCCCAAGAACGCCGCCATCGTCAAATCAACGATCATGTTGTGTCATGCACTCGGCTTGCGCGTCGTCGGCGAGGGAGCGGAAACGGCGGACGATCTGGCCTGGCTCCGCGCCAACGATTGCGACATGGCCCAGGGCTACGGCATCGCCAAACCCATGCCCGCGGAGGAATTGCCGGGATGGTTGGTCGGCTTCGGCGTACGCCGGTGGAAGCACGCGTGAGACATGCCCGGCCCCGGGCATAGACGTTTTGTCGCGGTGCCGGGTAATAGGGCGCGTGATTGAGCACATGGTGCAATACGCGGGTTGCGTGAGCTACGGCGGGGACTGTGATCAGGCGCTTGCGCGGCGTGCCGCCAGCCAGCGCCACACGCTGCCTTGCGGACGCGTGTCGCCGGTGAGCACGTAGTGCAGCACGTTCGGGTCGGTGAGCAACCAGCCCATGCGATTGAAAGTATCCCACCGCCCGCAACACAGGATGGCATCGCCGGGCGCGAGCACGGTGTCGTCCGGCGGCAGTAACTGTTCGACATTGCCGCGCACGAGAAGGAGCGGCAGCCACGGCAACCTCCGGTCGCGCTCGCCGGGGTCGGCGAACAGATGTCCGATCTTCAGCTCGCCGCGACTCAGGGCCTCGCGCACCGCCGGCGCCTCCTGGGGCGTGAGCCGCGCCGTCCACAGCTGCGGCGTCTCGCCATTGAGCAGTGGTGACAGCCGTTCCAGCAGCCGGGTCGCCCAGTCATTGCCGTGTTCGCGCGCCAGCCGCAGGAAGTCCTTGAGCAGCGGCGTACTGATGAGCGCCAGGATGCCGTTGGCCATGATGGCCGCGCTGTCGACCACCATGTCGAGCTTCGCCGCACAGAACAGCGCCTCGTTTTCGCGCGCGTTCTGGCGCGCCACCAGGAACAGATTTGGGTTGATCTCGCGCGCGGTAATGGTGATGGAAAGGTTGTCGGCGTCCTTGTCGGTACCGGCGACGATCCCCGATGCCTGTTCGATGTGCGCCGCCTCGAGCGCCGCCGAGCCGATGCCGCGGCCGGCGACCGTGCCCGTGGGCGCGCCGGCCTTCACCGGGTCCTTCTCGATAATCACCGTGCGCAGGCCGAGCGCGTCGAAGTAGCGGTGCACCGCCTTGCCGAAGCGTCCGTAGCCAACCAGCACCCAGGTGCCACGCGGCGGATGGGTGCAGCGCGGCAAGATACGGCCCGGCGGCTGCGTGAGCCATTCCTGCACCAGCCGCATGTCGGGGGCGTGCAGTCCCAGTGCCAGCCGGTCGGCGAAGGCATCGAACGGATCGATGATCGCATCGATGTTGCACGCCTCCAGGCTCTCGCGCGTCTCGGGTAGCTCGGCGCGACAGATAACCTGGAGGTGCGGGCTGAGCAACTTGGCGGCGATGCCGATGCGCAGATTCACGCGGTCGTTATTGGTGATCGCCACGACACCGGCACAGCGCCGGTGGTTGAGGC
>JBGQGU010000613.1:0-2081 GCA_041497655.1 Gammaproteobacteria bacterium | reverse complement strand
CTCATGGTTGTGCACCCTTTTGCAATTCCCATTCTCGACTGGGGTTTGCTGGAGCAGAGCGGTGCCAGCTGAAATGTTCATAAAGCCCGGTCCAGAACAAGCCGAAGCCGAAGCCGAACAGCAGCTCCTCGAGCGGCAAATCATATGGCGTCACGCCGCTCAGCGCCGGCAAATTCCACACCTGCGCGATGTACCCTGGGGCAGACGATTCGAGACCGATCAGGAAGATGGTGTAGAAGCCCAGGAACAAGATGCCGCCGAGCACCGTGTTCGACAGGAGATCCGGTCGGCACAGCACCGCGGCAACGCCGCCCGCAAACATCGCCACGATCGCGGGGTAGATCGGGTTCCACGGCAGGAAATACAACGCCGGGAACAGCGCGAACGGGAGTGCGATAGCAAGCTTGTGGAAGCGGTGACGCGGATCGTGGCGCTCGTGCGGGGAGATCGGCACAAGCTCGCGGTGCATTACGAGGTTGTAGAGCACGGCACCAATACCGCCGATGGCGAAGCTGAAAATGAAGCTCTCGACGTCGAAGCCGGTGCGCTGCGCGAGGTTGAACAGGCTCGGCGGGTTCCAGTACTCGGGGACGAACAGCGGCTCGGTGAGGCCGAACGGCGCCATGAAGAGACTCGTCTTCCACATCACCGTGCGGTGCTCCGGGACAGCGACGTAGAGAACCGCCCACGGGCAGAGGAACCCCACCGACCAGATCAGCCAGACGTAGTGATAGTTCATTGCGGCCCGTCCTCCTGGTCACGCGACGCAGCCGCTGCGAGGCGGCAGAAACCTTGGGCTGGAACGCCGAGTGCCGCGTTGAACCTGCTCGACAGGTTCTGGAAAGCGATCAGGCCAGTCAGCTCGACGATGGCGTCTTCGGCAAAATGGCGCTTCAGGCGCTCCATCAGCGCATCATCCACGCCGCCTCGCCCGACGGTCATCGCCTCCGCATATTCCAGCGCGACCTGCTCGCGGTCGCCGAACAGCGCGCTCTCGCGCCAGCGCTCGAGCGCTTCGACCTTTTCCGCGCTCGCGCCCCGCTGCAACAGCGTGGCGGAGTTCAGGTCCACGCAAAAGGCGCAGTGGTTGATCTGTGAGACGCGGACCGTGACGAGCGAGCGCAACGCCGGCTCGATCGGCGAGGAGCGGCGGTCTATCGTCCCGTACAGAAAGGCCACGCCCAGGAATGGCAGCGGAGCGCGGGCCCACAGCAACGCGGAATCGAGGATCGCGCCGTACTTGCGCCGCTGGTTCCAGAAGAACGGGCGCAGGTACCAGGGATAGGAAGAAAGCGGTTTTGGCTCGATTCGCATTGTTCGTCTAAAGCCGCGCGCGCCGCAGCCTGAGGGCGTTGGTCACGACCGATACCGAGCTCATCGCCATCGCCGCGCCGGCGAAGATCGGCGAGAGCAGCAGCCCGAATACAGGGTAGAGCACGCCCGCGGCGATGGGCACCCCGAACGCGTTGTAGACGAACGCGAAGAACAGGTTCTGCTTCACGTTGCGCATGGTCGCGCGCGACAGCCGGATCGCCTTCACGATGCCGCGCAGGTCGCCCTTGACCAGCGTCACGCTCCCGCTTTCGATGGCGACGTCGGTGCCGGTGCCCATTGCGATCCCGACGTTCGCCTGCGCCAGCGCCGGCGCGTCATTGATGCCGTCCCCGGCCATCGCGACCACGCGCCCGCGCCCCTGCAGAGACTTGATGGTTTCCACCTTCTGCTCGGGCAGCACTTCGGCGATGACCTCCTCGATCCCGAGCTGCCGGCCGACCGCTTCCGCCGTCTTGCGCGAATCGCCCGAGAGCATCACCACTTTAACGCCCTCGGCCTGCAGCATCCGGATGGCGTCATGCGTCGTTTCCTTGATCGGGTCGGCTACGGCGATCACTGCGGCGGTGCGGCCGTCGATCGCCGCGTAGAGGGCGGTCTTGCCCTGAGTCCTGAGCGCGTCGGCTTTTTCCGCCAACGGCGGAGGCACGGCGCCCTGTGATTCCATGAAACGGCGGCTCCCGACCGCGACTTTTCTCCCGCCGATTTCTCCCAGAACCCCCTGGCCCGTTACGGACTCGAATTTCTCG
>JBGQGU010000612.1:0-2086 GCA_041497655.1 Gammaproteobacteria bacterium | reverse complement strand
GTCGACATCGGGGCAGACCGAGTGCTCGAGATCGCGCACCGCGAGGGCGAGCGGCTGGTTGATGCGCACCACCACGTCCGCGCCCCCGCGCCTCACGCGCGCCGCGTTCTTCTCGACCAGCGTGCGGGCCTTCTCTTTCTCCGCGGGCGGCACCGCGTCCTCGAGGTCGAGCTGGAGCACGTCCGCGCCGCGGGTGTGCGCCTTCTCGACGAACTTCTCGACGTTGACCGGCACGTAGAGTAGCGATCGCCATACTGGCAGATCTTGCTTCATTCCTCTTCCTCCTTGTTTGCTGCGGTGCCCTCGCATGCTGCCCCCGAAGCGAGCAGCCGCGCGTAGGCGGTGTCGTCCACGCCGATTTCGGCCAGCAGCGCCCGATTATGCTCGCCCAGCCGCGGGGCGGGCGTGCGGATTGCGCCCGGCGTGCCGAGAAGCCGCGGCACCACATGATGCATCGGGAATGCGCCCATGTCGGGGTCCGGGTAGTCAGCGATCAACTCGCGCGCCAGCACGTGCGGGTCCTCGACGATCTGGGAGATATCGTAGATGGGACCGATCGTTACCTCAGCCTGCTCGAAGAACGCCACGTTTTCCGCCTGGGTGCGCGCCGCGACAAAACCACCGATGATCGCGTCGAGTTCCTCGGCATGCTTCACCCGGTTGGCATTGGTGCGGTAGCGCGGATCGTCCACGAGGTCCGGCCGGCCGATCGAGCGGAACACCCGCTCGGCCATCTTCTGGGTCGAGGCCGACAGCCCGACGTATCTTCCGTCCTGGCAGCGGTAGGCGTTGCGCGGCGCGGCGTTGGTCGAGCGGCTGCCGGTGCGCGGCTTCACCTTCCCGGTCAGCCGGTAGTTGGCCGCCTGCGGCCCGAGCACGGCGAACAGGGGATCGAGCAGCGGCAGGTCGATCACCTGTCCGCGGCCGCCGTTCTTCTCGACTTCGCGCAGCGCGATCATCGCGCCCGCCGCGCCGTAGAGCCCGGCCACCGTGTCCGCGAGGTACATCGGTGGCAGCACCGGCTCGCGGTCGGCAAAACCGTTGAAGGACGCGAAGCCCGACATCCCCTCGACCAGCGTGCCGAAGCCGGGACGGCGGCGGTACGGCCCGTCCTGGCCCCAGCCGGAGATGCGCACGATGACCAGTTCCGGGTTACGCTCGAAAAGCGCTTCCGGTGCAAGGCCCATGTCCTCAAGCGTCCCCGGGCGAAAACTTTCGACGAATATCGCCGCCGTTGGAATAAGGCGCGCGAGCAACTCGCGCGCCTCAGGCTTGCGCAGCTCGAGGCCGAGGCTCTTCTTGTTGCGCGCGTAGATCTTCCAGTTGGTCGGCACGCCGTTCGTCTGCCACGCGCGCAGGGTATCGCCCGCCGCAGGCTCGACCTTGATCACTTCCGCGCCGAAATCTCCGAGGACTTGCGTCAGCATGTTGCCGGCGACCAGCCGCGACAGGTCGATCACGCGCACGCCGGTGAGCGTGCCCCTGGCTTGGGGCTCGTAGTCCTTGCGGGGGAGAGCCTGGGTCATTCGGGTTGGACTTCGGCGGGCTGGCGGGACGCAGGGGGACAGCCAAGATAGCAGCGGGACCACCCGCCGGCAATGCCGCCACGGGCGGTTAGGGGCGGCTCCCGCCTTACCGGTGATCGGCTCAGCTCGCGAGCTGGCGCTCGATCTGGCGCGACTCGCCTTTCAGGAGCTGGGCGACTTCCACCGCGCGCTTTTCGCTCATGCGGCTGGAGATGGTGGAGACCGAGATCGCGGCGAACGCCATACCGCTCTGGTCGCGCAGCGTCTGGCCCACCGAGCGCACGCCGGCAAGGCCCGACACGTCGCGCATGGCGTAGCCCAGCTTTTGGGATTTCTTCACCTGGGCCAGGAGCGCGCCCGCGTTGAGCCCGTATTCAGGCAGGCGCACGGCGTTGGCCGCGACCACCCGCTGGATTTCCTCCTCGCTGAGCGCGGACAGAATGGCGAGAGAGCCGGTGCCCACCCCGAGCGGCCGGCGCATGCCGATCTCGAGGGTGAAGGTCTTGATCGGGAAGGCGCCTTCGCGCCGGTCGAGGCACACTGAATCGAGACCGCTTCTC
>JBGQGU010000611.1:0-2094 GCA_041497655.1 Gammaproteobacteria bacterium | reverse complement strand
GGTCAACCTCGAGCTCTACGACGCGCCCGAGCAGCGCTACTGCCCGGCCGGCGTCTACGAGATCGTGCGCGATGCGAATGGGGATAATCCCCATTTGCAAATAAATGCGCAGAATTGTGTCCACTGTAAAACGTGCGACATTAAAGACCCGACGCAGAACATCGTGTGGGTGGCGCCTGAGGGCGGTGGCGGGCCGAATTACCCGAACATGTAGTTAAACCAGAAGCGTCGCTCTGGTTTAACTTCGCGCGTTCGAACGGACAATGAATCGTGAATGGCGGTTGGAAAACGCCGGATCGTGGTTCGGACGGCCCTATTGTGCGCTATGCCCCGGGGTCCTGAATCATTCACGATTCATTATTCAAGGCTCATTATTATTTTGCTTCTTAAGGCTGACGCGGCGCGCGGCGCGTCAGCCTCCGAGCATCGCCCTCTTGAGCGCAGCGTCCGCCGGCTGCTCTCCCAGCCAGATCCTCAGCAGCGCGCGGTTGAAATCCTCGCCCGCAATCGTGCCCTTGTCGTCCCCGCGCACCGTGACGCGCGTGCCGGCGCCCGGCAGGTAGTCGAGCAGGATCACGTCGCCTTTTTTCGCGGCTTTCACCGCGTTGAAGATCCCTTCGAGCTGCTTCACCTGCGGCTCGAGCCGCGCCAGCTCACCGGGCGCGTGGTTCTTCTTCAGGCCGTCGTTGAGGGCTGAGAACAACTGCTCGGCGTCGAGATCACGCAGCATGTGCATGGCGATCCGCTTGGCGCCGGCATCGCCCAATACGGCGTCCGTGCTGCCTGTTTTCTTCTGAAGATAAAGCGCGCCGACATAAACCTTGAAGAAGACGCGCGTGCGCACGCCGGCGCCATTCAGTGACAATTCGGAGCCGCCCAGCTCCACCTTGTCGGCCAGCTTGACGCCTTCAATTTCCGCCGCATCGGCGGAAATTGTAATGACCGCACTCAGTAAGAGCACCAGCAGCGTCTCAAGAACTGATCTCATGGGAAATTCCTCATCTGCCACCGCAACGCAATGACACGCCAACTGATCCCATTCCGCTCTCCGGCGCGCCGAATCCGCAGAATATATTTTTTTATTATTAGTTTTTGAAGCGCTCAGAGAGCTTCAAAAACTCCGGCCGCACCCATGCCGGTGCCGATGCACATGGTGACCATGCCGTATTTCTTGCGGTGCCGGCGCAGCCCGTGCATCAGCGTGGCGACGCGGATTACGCCGGTCGCGCCGAGCGGGTGCCCGAGCGCGATCGCGCCACCCAGCGGGTTGACACGCGTGCGGTCGAGGCCGAGGTCCTTGATCACCGCCAGCGATTGCGCGGCGAATGCCTCGTTCAACTCGATCCACTCGATGTCATCCTGCTTGAGGCCGGTCTGCTTCAGGACCTTCGGAATTGCCTTCACCGGCCCGATGCCCATGATGTCCGGCGGCACACCCGCCACCGCGTAGCCCACGAAGCGTCCAAGCGGCTTCAGGTTGCAGCGCACGAGCGCGGCCTCGCTCATCAGCACAACCGCCCCGGCGCCGTCGGAAGTCTGAGAGCTGTTCCCCGCCGTTACGCTGCCTTTTGCGGCGAATGCCGGCTTGAGTTTCGCCAGCGCCTCCGGAGAAGTATCGCGGCGCGGGCCTTCGTCGTGCACGACCTCGCGGGCCTTGATCCGAATCTCACGCGTCGCCAGGTCGGGGATGCGCTCGTTGATCGCGTACGGCACTACTTCGTCCTTGAACTCGCCGCTGTCGGTCGCGCGCACGGCCCGGCGGTGGCTTTCTGCCGCGAAGAGATCCTGCTCCTCGCGGCTCACTTTCCATTGGGCAGCCACCTTCTCGGCGGTGATGCCCATGCCGTAGCCAATCGCGATGTTCTCGTTCTTCTCGAAGATCGCCGGGCTGAAGGACGGCTTGATGCCGCCCATCGGCACCATGCTCATGCTCTCGGTGCCCGCGGCGACCATCACGTCCGCATCGCCCAGGCGGATGCGGTCCGCGGCAAGCGCCACCGCCTGCACGCCCGAGGAGCAGAAGCGGTTGATGGTCATGCCCGACACGGAATCGGGAAATCCCGCCAGCAGGAGCGCGATGCGCGCCACGTTCAT
>JBGQGU010000610.1:0-2096 GCA_041497655.1 Gammaproteobacteria bacterium | reverse complement strand
TTCGAACCAGCCTTCGGCCGACAGCCCGGGCGCGCCCGGAACCAATGCCATCGAGCGCGCAACCTCGCCCAGCTCGATCGAGATCGCGTCGGGGCTGTCCTTGCGCGCCACCTTTCCGTTGATGACGTCCAGAGCATCGGCGGGCACTTTCATCAGCTGGGCCGCCGCTTCGATCGCCTTCGCGCGCACGTTGGATGCAGCGACGTGGACCGCCGAGCCGGTCATGACGGTCGCGCGCGATGCGTGCGCACCGATGCCCTTGGCGATCCGGTCCGTCTGGCCGTGAACCACGCGCACCCGCCGGTAATCTACGCCCAGCGCATCGGCGCAGATCTGCGCCATCGCCGTCTCCACGCCCTGCCCCAGCGAAGCGGAACCGGTGACGACCTCGACGTCGCCCGAGCCATCCACCGAGATTCGAGCACCATCGCGCGGACCCAGGCCGCTTTTCTCCAGGTACATGGCCACGCCCGCGCCGACCGCCTCGCCTGCCGCGCGGCGGCGCTTCAAGTCCTTCTGCAAAGCGTCCCATCCGATGCCGGCCAGGGCCTTGTTGAGCAATCCGTCGTAGTCGCCCGAGTCGAGCACCACTTGGTCGCCGATCGCATCCAGCTCGCGCCGGTAGGGCATCGCCGTTTTTGGTATCAGGTTGCGGCGTCTCACTTCGACCGGATCAAGGCCGAGCCGCTGCGCGATGGCATCCATCAGCCGCTCCCGCACGAAGCTGCCTTCGTAGCGGCCCGGCGCGCGGTAGGTCGCCGCCGGGGTCTTGTTGGTCAAACGGTAATGCCCCGCGACGCGGTATGCGGGCACGTGATAGGGACCGGGCAGCATGCCGGCGGTGAGGTCCACTACCCTCGCGCCGTGAGTGCGCGGGTAAGCGCCCTGGTCGTGGTGAAACTCGTCATCCAGGGCGAGAATGCGTCCCGCGCGATCCACCGCGGCGCGCACGCGATGCCGCTGCTGCCGCGAATGGTTGGTCGCGATCAGGTTCTCATAGCGGTCCTCGATCCACTTGACCGGACGGCCGAGCCGCAGCGCGCCGAGGCACACCAGCACGTCCTCGGGATAGACCTCGCCGCGCACGCCGAAGCCGCCGCCCACGTGTCCCTCGTAGAGATGCACCGTGGCGGGATCGCGGCCGAGCACGCGCGCGATGCCGTCGCGGGTGCGGTGCGGCACCTTGGCCGCGCCGTACATTTGTATCAAATCACGCCCGGCGTCGTAGCGCGCGATGGCACCGCGGGTCTCGAGCGGCACGCCCGAATGGCGGCCGATCGAAAGATCGAGCTCGATGACCGCATATGCGGCGCGGAAGGCGGCCTCAACGTCGCCGTAACCTTTGCGTATCACCAGCGGCTCGGTCAGGCGCCCGGGCGCGAATTCGGACGGCGGCTCGTGGGCGTCCAGCACCACTGGCAGTTCCTCCACCTCCACGCTGACGAGGTCCGCCGCGTCCTCGGCGAGATAGGGGTCCTCGGCGAAGACGACCGCGACCGGCTCGCCGACATAGCGCACCCGTTCCCCCGCCAGCACCGGTTGCAGATAAGGATCGAGCTTGGCGTTGGGCCCGTCGCGCAGCGCGATCGGCTGCAATCCCGCAACATCCGCCGCGGTCCACGCCGCGAAGACGCCGGGCGCTGCCCGCGCCCGCGACAAATCGATCGACCGGATCCTGCCGTGCGCGTGGCTCGAGCGCACGACGCGCATGTGAAGTTGGTCGGCGAAATTGATATCCGCGGCGAAGCGGCCGCGGCCGGTGACGAGCGGCAAATCTTCCAGTCGCAGGACAGACTGGCCGACGTATTTCGCTTTCATCGGCGCGCCTTCATTTCAGCCGCCGCCGCACGCACCGCGTTGATGATGTTCTTGTAGCCAGTGCAGCGGCACAGGTTCGATGACAGGATCTCTTTGAGCTCCCCGTCGCTGACGTCGGGATTGCGCTCCAGCGTGCCGGCGGCGAGCATCAGGAAACCCGGCGTGCAGTAGCCGCATTGAAGCCCGTGGTGCTCGATGAAGGCGCGCTGGAGCGGGTGCAGCTTCTCGCCGTCGGCCAGCCCTTCGACCGTGCGGATCCTGCGGCCCGCCGCCTGCAC
>JBGQGU010000609.1:0-2096 GCA_041497655.1 Gammaproteobacteria bacterium | reverse complement strand
TGCTCGCCTGCGGGCTGAACCTCGTCTTCGGGGTCATGCGCGTCATCAACCTGGCGCACGCCGAGCTGATGCTGGTGGGTGCTTTCGGCGCTTACGTGCTTTTCACCGTTTTCGGCCTGCATCCGCTGCTTTCCCTGCTGATCATTGTGCCGGTGCTCTTCATCGCGGGCTACTATCTCCAGAGCGTGCTGATCGAGCGCGTCGTGGGACGCCCGATGCTCAGCTCGCTGCTCGCGACCTATGGGGTGTCGATCATCCTGATCAACGTCGGGCTGCTGTTGTTCAGCGCCGACTTCAAGTCGATACCGGCGCTCCAGGGCTCGTTCCTGATCGGCGAATTTTCCATCTCGAAGCCGCGCGCCACGGCCGGCGCGATCTCGCTGCTGCTGACCGTGGGGGTGTATCTGTTTCTCGAGCGCTCGCGTCTCGGCAAGGCGATCCGCGCGGTGTCGGAGCATGCCCAGGTGGCCGCGATTTGCGGCATCGACGTCCGCAAAATCCGCATGCTCACCTTCGGCATGGCCGCGGGCATGGCCGGGGCCGCGGGCGTGATGCTTTCCGTGATCTACTCGTTCTGGCCCGGATCGGGCGTGGACTTCATCCAGAAGTGCTTCGCCATCATTATCATCGGCGGCATGGGTAACTTCCTCGGCGCGCTCTATGGCGGCATCCTGCTGGGCGTGGTCGAAGCCTTCGTCGGCGGCTTCGCCTCGACCCAATGGGCCGAGGCGGTGGCCTATCTGCTGCTGGTGACCGTGTTGCTGATCCGGCCAACCGGGCTCAAGGGGATGGCGCGTGTTTAATGGCCTCCGACGTTTGAACGGCCGCTGGGTGGGCGCGGTGCTGGTGACGTTCGTGTTGCTGGCGCCGCTCATGATCAACGACTACTACCAGTCATTCCTGCTTCAGGTCTTCATGGTGATCGCGCTGGCGCAGGCCTGGAACCTGATCTCGGGCATGACCGGCTACGTATCCTTCGGACACGCGGCGTTCTTCGGCGTCGGCGCTTATGCCGGCGCGCTGATACTGACCTGGGGCTTCCCCTGGTGGCTCGCGGTGATAAAGGGTGCCGGCATCGCCGCGCTGCTCGCCGTGCCCCTCGGTTTCCTGACGTTGCGCTTGCGCGGCCCGTACTTCGCGATCGCCATGCTCGGCCTGAATGAAGTCGGGCGTATCGTCGCCACGCTCTGGGTGAATGTCACCCACGGCGGATCCGGTCTTACGCTCTCACCCGAGCTGCTGCCGTCGCTCGACGTCAAATACTTCACGATGTTCGGACTGGCGCTGGCGGCGACCCTGCTCGTGGCCTGGGTGCATCGCAGCCGCTTCGGCCTGGAACTGCGCGCCATCCGCGAGGACGAGGAGGCGGCGGAGATGGTGGGCGTCAATACCACGCTCAACAAGGTGATTGCGTTCGTGCTTTCGGCGGTGATTCCGGGGGCGGTCGGCGCGGTTTATGTCATGTATACCAGTTATCTCAACCCGGCTTCCGCGTTCGACAACGCGCGCAATATCGAGATGATCGTCGTGGTGCTGTTCGGCGGCAGCGGCACGGTCTGGGGGCCGATCCTTGGCGCCGGGACCGTGATGGTGCTACGCGAGATACTCTGGGCGCAGTTTCCGTCGGCGCACCTCGCGGCGCTCGGCGTGTTGTTGCTGGTCGTGGTGCTGTATCTGCCCGGCGGGCTGATTTCCATCCTGCGTGACAAGTCGCAGAAGCGGCCCGATGCCCGCCCCGGGGAGTCGCCATGAACGAACTCGTCTGCGGTCCGGACCATATCCTGTGCGCGTGGGGACTCACTCGCGAATTCGGCGGCGTGCAGGCGCTGCGCGGCGTGGACCTGCACGTGGCGCGCGGGACCATTACCGGGCTGATCGGTCCCAACGGCTCGGGCAAGACCACCCTGTTTCAGGTCATCTCGGGCATGGATCGGGGTGCCACCGGCACGATCTCTTTCGATCGTGAGTCGATACTCGGATGGCGGCCGTCGGAAATATACCGCCGCGGGCTGGCGCGCACGTTCCAGCTTTCACGCGTGTTCCCGGAGTTGACGGTGCTGGAAAATCTCGTCGTGGCCGGCCACCGTCGCGATCGC
>JBGQGU010000608.1:0-2101 GCA_041497655.1 Gammaproteobacteria bacterium | reverse complement strand
GGCCCGCTCACTCGCGACGGTGTGACCGCGCTCGCGGAGAGCGCGGTGGTGATGGTGCCCACCCTTGCTCTCAACGTCCCGGAAGGCCGCATTCCGGCCATCCCCGAGTTCTACATGCTGAGCCTGCAAGCCGAGACCGAGGCGCGGCAGGTGGCGCAACTCGCCTGGCAGGATGGACGCCGCAATGCGCTGACCGTCATTGGCGAAACCCTGCTCCTCAGGCGCATCCACCTGGCCTTCGTCGAGGAGTTCACGCGCCTCGGCGGCACTCACCTCGCGGCGCTCCCGTTTACCACCGACCCCGAGGGTCTTGCGCGCATCAAGAAGGCGGCCGACGCGGCGATCGAGACGGAGACCGCCGACATGGCGTTTCTCGCCCTGGATCTGACGCGCGCGCGGCTCTCCCGCGCCTACCTCAGCACGCTGCCGATCTACGCCACTTCGCAAGTACACCCCGGGAACACCAGCCCCCTGGTCGCATTCGACCTCGCCGGCGTGCGTTTTCTCGACATGCCGTGGCTGCTGCAGCCCGAGCACCCGGTGGTAATGGTCTACCCGCGGCCGGACTACGACGACACCGTCGAGCTGAGCCGCTTCTATGCCCTGGGCATCGACGCTTTCCGTATCGCGATGGTGCTGCTCGCCGGCAAGCCGGGGGCCGTTTTCGACGGCGTCACCGGGCAGCTCACGCTGGGTCACGACTCTCTGTTTGTCCGCGCCCTGACCGCCGCGCAATTCAATGACGGCAGGCTGATCGTGCGCGAGCGCCGATGAACCGTCGCGGCGATGCCGCCGAGGACCTCGTTGCCGCCTTCCTCGAGCGCCGGGGGTTGAAGATCCTCGAGCGCAACTACCGCTGCCGGTTCGGCGAAATCGACCTCGTCGCCCGCAGCGGCGCGCTGCTGGTATTCGTCGAGGTGCGCGCCCGCAAGTCGGAGGCGTTCGGCGGCGCTGCCGGCAGCATCACCGCCGCCAAGCGCCGGCGCCTTGTCGCCGCGGCCCGACACTTTCTCGCCACGCGCCGGGTTGACCGCGCTTGCCGTTTCGACGTGGTACTGGTGCACGGGAGCGAGCAGCGGGTGGAGTGGCTGACCGACGCGTTTGGTGAATGACCGCCAATCAATATTTACGAAACCGCCGGTCAATCCGGTTTCGCTCGACTCTCCCCTCTCCACTCGATTCCCTCATCCCATGCCCTTCTCCCAAAGGGAGAAGGGCATCTCGAGCCTCCCCTCTCCACTCGGGAGAGGGGAGGGGGTGAGGGATGGAGGCGCGGGGGTGAGGGTCGAGCACCGTAACGCAGTTACGGAGTGCTCGATTGGTCGGTAGAATAGCGGCAGACACGCAGCGGCGGCGCTCAGTGGACCTCATCACGCGCATCAGCGAGAACTTTTCGGAATCGGCGCATCTCAAACTGCAGTCCATGGACGCGCTCGCGGGCCCGATCGCGGCGGCCGCCGAGCGCATGGTGCAATGCCTGAAGAACGACGGGAAGATCATGAGCTGCGGCAACGGCGGCTCGGCCGCCGACTCGCAGCACTTCGCAGCGGAGCTCGTCAACCGCTTCGAGAGGGAGCGGCCGGCCCTGGCCGCGATCGCGCTCACCACCGACACCTCGACGTTGACCTCAATTGCCAACGACTATCACTACGACCAGGTGTTCTCCAAGCAGGTGCGCGCGCTGGGGCGCGCCGGCGACGTGCTGCTCGCCATCTCGACCAGCGGCAATTCGCGCAACGTGGTGGAGGCGATGCAGGCCGCTCACGAATGCCAGATGAGCGTGGTCGCGTTGACCGGCCGCAACGGCGGCAAGATGGCCGAGGTGTTGCGGCCCACTGACATACATATATGCGTCCCCGCGCAGAGCACCGCGCGCATCCAGGAGGTCCATTTGCTGACGCTGCACTGCCTGTGTGACGCAATCGATTGTCTGCTACTGGGAGTCGAATGATGCGCCTTGCGATCATTGCACTGCTTGCAACACTGCCGCTCATCCACGGCTGCGCGCCGCTCATCGCGGGCGGCGCGGCCGCCACCGGGATCCTGGTCGCGCAGGACCGCCGGACGGTGGGCACGCTCACCGAAGACGAAGGCATCGAGC
>JBGQGU010000607.1:0-2112 GCA_041497655.1 Gammaproteobacteria bacterium | reverse complement strand
TGGCGCCGCAACTCCCTCGTGTGGCGCAAGCTCGCGATCCCCTCCATGCTCGGCAACCTCGCCGATCCCATGCTCTACATGTTGGGGCTGGGTTACGGGCTCGGCGCAATGATCGCGGACGTTGGCGGCATGCCCTATATCGCGTTCCTGGCCGCCGGCACGGTCTGCTCGAGCGCCATGATGAGCGCCTCCTTCGAAGCGATGTATTCGGGTTTCTCGCGCATGCACGTGCAGAAGACGTGGGACGCGATCATGAACGCGCCGGTGACGCTGGACGACGTAGTGCTGGGCGAGACGGTATGGGCGGCGAGCAAGAGCTTTCTTTCGGGCATGGCCGTGCTGCTGGTGGCATGGGCGCTGGGGCTTACTCACTCTGCTCTCGCGCTGTGGGCGATTCCCGTCGTGTTCCTGACCGGGCTCACGTTCGCCGGCATGGGCCTCGTCATGACGGCGCTCTCCCCCAGCTACGACTTCTTCATGTACTACTTCACGCTGGTGATCACGCCCATGATGCTGGTATGCGGCGTGTTTTTCCCGGTGTCGCAGCTGCCCGGCCCGCTGCAGGCGGTAACGCAGGTCCTGCCGCTCACCCACGCCGTGGCGCTGGTGCGCCCGCTGATGACCGGCGTGGTGCCGTCCGGCATTCCCCTGCACCTTGCAGTGCTCGCCGGCTACGCAATAGCCAGCTTCTACATCGCGCTGGTGCTGACCCGCCGCCGCCTGCTGAAATAAGATAGATTAGGCGCGAAGCGCACCGGTGATGCGTCACGAGTAACGAGAAACGAGTCACGAGTAACGGTTCTTAAGATGCTCTGGATCAAGGCCTTCCATATCATCTTCGTGGTAACGTGGTTCGCGGGGCTGTTCTACCTGCCGCGGCTGTTCGTGTACCACGCAATGGCGGATGACGCCGCGGGCCGCGAACGCTTCAAGGTGATGGAGCGCAAGCTCTATTACGGCATCATGGCGCCGGGCGCGGTGCTCTCCATCGTCTTCGGAACGTGGCTGTGGCTGGGCTACGGATTCACCGGAGGATGGCTGCACGCCAAGCTCGCGCTGGTGGCCGTGCTGATCGCCTACCACCTGTGGTGCGGCAAGCTGCTGAACGATTTCAAGCATGACCGCAACACCCGCGGCCATGTCTGGTACCGCTGGTTCAACGAGTTTCCGACCGTCATACTGATCGCGGCTGTCATCCTCACCGTCGTCAAGCCGTTTTAGGGGGGATGGTCCCCCGCGGAACGGCGCTGGCCGCATTCGCCCTTGCTGCAGCACTCGCGACCCCCTGCGCACGGGCGGCGGAGGTAGTGATTGTCGTGCAGCGTTCACCTCTCGCCGGCTTCCGTCATTACGAGGGCGGGGATGTGTGGCGCGACCTGAAGCCGGGCGACCGGCTGGAACTGGTGCGCGAGCCGGATAATCCGTATGATGCGAACGCCGTCCGCGTCGAGCGGCGCGGCGTGAGGCTCGGCTACGTGCCGCGCCGCGACAACGCCGCGGTGGCGCGCCAGATGGACCGCGGCGCCGCGCTCGAGGCGCGGCTGGCCGGCCTGCGGGAAAATCGCAACCGCAGCGTGCGGCTCGAGTTCGAGGTCGTCACCCCCCTGCCCGCAGAGAAGAAATAGACAGGATTTACAGGATTCACAGGATTAAGGCGTTCGATTCATCAATCTTGCAAATCCAGTTAATCATGTCCATTCGCTTTTTCAACACCTTACAGGAGCAGGCATGAAATTCGGACGATTCGAGCAGCAGGGGCGGATTTTCTACGGCGCCGTTGAAGGGGACCAGGTGAGCGAACTGGAGGGCTCGATCTTCGGCAGCTACAAGAGCACGTCGAAGAAGCACGCGCTCGCATTGCTCAGGACGCTGGTGCCGTGCCTGCCGCCGAACTTCTATTGCGCGGGGCTCAACTACGCCGCGCACATCGAGTGGGCCAACCAGCGCACCGGCGGCAACCGCAAGGTGCCGGAGAAGGCGGACATCGGCTACCGCTCCGCCAACGCGCTGGCCGCAACCGGTGAGGCGATCGTCATCCCCGCCGACTCGCCCGGGCCGGTCCAGTTCGAGGGCGAGCTGGTCGCCGTGATCGGAAAGAGCGCGCGCAACCTC
>JBGQGU010000606.1:0-2121 GCA_041497655.1 Gammaproteobacteria bacterium | reverse complement strand
GGCCGTGGAACGCGATCAGCCCGGAACCCCACTTGCTCCAGGAGCCCGAAAGCTGGCGCAGCAGCTTGGTGGTGTAGTGGTTGCCGGCCGGCGGCTGCACGCGCAGCGTGTGGAACTCCTTGGACTCCGGGAACATGCTCGCGACTTCCGAGAAGCGCGGGATGATGCCTCCGCCATAGCCGAACACCGACACCGTGCCGCCCTTCCAGTAACCGAGGCGCGTCTTGTAGGAATGCTCGAGCTGGCCGAGCAGATCGACCATCATGTTGTTCTCGTGCGCCAGGCGCTTCAGCCCGGTGACGAAGCTCGGCCACGGACCGCTTTCAAGCTGGTCGAGCATGGGCGTCGGATGAAACGGCTTGCTGGACTTCTTTTCTTTCGGAAGGTAGGTGCTGTGCCGCTCGGGGTTCTTGGGCGGCTTCGGCGCGTCGGACATCGGGTTGCCTCCAGACGGTGCAAGATCGGGCCGTATCAGTGTAACGATGTCCCTTTGCGCCCCCTCAGTGATCTTTAGGGATAGCCCGGATGGGGCGTACCCCCCCCTTTGGAGATATGCGGGGCGCCCATTGAGCAAACAAGTGTCGTGTTTTCAAAAAGTTGCTTTCATTCCCGGCACACGTTTGCGTGCTCCCGGGGCGTCATCCGATCGCAGCCGCGGCGTTCCCCGCGCGGCGCCGATGCGCTACGTTCCACTCCTACGATCCCGACTCTGGCCCGTAGGCCTTGAACACCGCTCTGCAAAACGCAGTCGAGCACCCGTTTGCGCTAGACCGGTCGCAAGCGTATCTGCGCTGGCGCGAGCGCAAGCTCGCGCGTTATCCGCGCCGCATCGAGGACCTGATCGTGGCGGTGCGCGATCCGCGCAACCTCAGTGATAGCGAGGTCGAGGAAATTCAGCGCGTATGCGGCGCAGCGAACATGGCCGTTTATGCCAGCCCGCTTGCCGACGTCGCCGACAAGGACATTCCGCGCCGCCTGGGCGCGCGCCTGGGTCTTGCGCGCCTCCACGCCAACCCGCTCGCGGACGAGGACGGCATCAGCTCGCTCGAGGCGGTGCCGGGAAAAACGGCCCTCGGCTATATTCCCTACTCGAACCAGCGCCTGCTATGGCATACCGACGGCTACTACAACGCCCCGGGCGAGCGCATCCGCGCGTTCATCCTGCACTGCGTGCGGTCCGCCGCCACGGGCGGCGAAAACCGCCTGCTCGATCACGAAATCGCCTACATTCTGTTGCGCGACGCCGACCCGCAGTACGTTAAAGCGCTCTCGGCGCCTGACGCCATGACCATCCCCGCCAACACGGCGCAGGGCGCGGAATTCCGCCCCGCCCGGACCGGCCCGGTGTTCGCCACCGATGCCGGCTCGCTTCACATGCGCTACACCGCGCGCACGCGCAGCATCGAATGGCGGCCGGACGACACGACGCGCGCCGCGGTGCAATTTCTCAACCGGGTCCTCGACGCGGACTCGCCTTACGTGTTCGCGCTGCGGCTCGCCGGCGGCCAGGGCTTGGTATGCAACAACGTGCTGCACAACCGCAGCGCCTTCACCGACGACCCCGCGCTCGGCCTGAGCCGGCTCGTCTATCGCGCCCGCTATTCCGACCGCATCGCCTAGGAGTTTGTCGGACTCAGGTCGAACAAACTCCTAATGCTAAGTCCGACAGGCCGCTAGGGCGCCGCGCGCTGACGCGTTCTCGTTTACGAAGGAAAGACCGGCATCGAATGAAGTACATCCCCCTCAAGTACATAAAGGAAGACCCGGCCGTCGGCAACGCCGACAGCAGCGAGGACGCCAAGGAATCGACCGGCATGCTGGAACGCCTGGTCGCCGACCTGCGCGAGCAGCTCGCCGAGCTTTCTCCGCAGGCCGAGACGCTGCGGCGCGCCGATCTGCTGCTGCAGCTCGGCCGCGCCCTCGTGCGGCTCGAGAAACGGCCGGAGGCCTGGGCGGCGGCGCGCGAGGCGTTTGACCTTTATCTGGCCGAGCAGGCCTGGGAAGGCGCGGCGCAGGCCTGCGACATCCTGTTCCTCTCCGACCAGCCGCAGTCGCTCGCCGCGCTCGGCCAGGGCATCTGGCTTGCCGTGACCTACCCGGTCGACCCGGAGCTGAGCGTCG
>JBGQGU010000605.1:0-2135 GCA_041497655.1 Gammaproteobacteria bacterium | reverse complement strand
GTGCTCTTCGAGCGCGGCTTCCTTGCGTTCGATCGCCCTGCGGTACCACGGAGCCAGCCCGAAGTTGCCCTCCATGGCGACGATGCCGGCCCGCACCTTCGCCACTGCCTTCGCGCGACACAGGATGTCGAGGTCGTAGCCGGGCGAGGCCTTGATGATTTCCAGGTTGCGCCTGCGCAGCCGCACGAGCTCGCGCACCAGCGCGAACGGGCCACGGTGCAGGAACACGCCGCCCAGCCCGAGCGCGCAGCCGTCGGGCACGCGCTGCGCGAGATCGGAGAGACTGCAAAGCTTGGACGGCGCGGCTTGTGGCATGATTAGCTTTCGCTGCTCGAGGAAAATCATAACACCAAGCTCTCGGAGGGGAGATCACGATGCATGCCGAAGTCAGGGACCGCGCTGCGGCCATCTGGAGTGCGGAATACTGGGCGCGCAAGGGCAAGGTCAGACTTTACGTTTACCGCAAGCGCGCTGCCGCACCGAAACAGAGTGACAGGTCGCCCGTGCTGTTCCTGGTGCATGGCTCGTCCATGTCGAGCCGGTCCGGCTTCGACCTGCAGGTGCCGGGGCGCTCCGACTACTCGCTGATGGATCATTTCGCCGGTCTCGGCTACGACGTGTGGACGATGGACCACGAGGGCTACGGGCGCTCCGACAAGACCGACTCGAATTCCAACGTCGCGTCCGGCGCGGATGATCTTGCCGCCGCCATGCCGATCGTCGAGCGCGAGACCGGGCAGTCGCGCTATTTCTTCTATGGGGGCTCCTCCGGCGCGTTGCGCGCGGCGCTGTTCGCGCAGCGCCATCCTGCACGCGTGGCGAAGCTGGTTCTGTCCGCCATGGTCTATACCGGAGAGGGTTCTCCCACGCTTGCCAAGCGGCGGGAGAAACTCGAGGAGTACCGTGCGAACAGCCGGCGCAAAATAGATCGCGCGTTTTTTCACGGCATGTTCACGCGTGATCGCCCGGGGACATCCGAGTCCGCCGTGGCCGATGCGATGGCCGACGCCGAACTCGCGCTCTACGACTCGATACCGACCGGGACCTACCTCGACATGTGCGCGCATCTGCCGGTGGTGGGCCCCGGGAAGATCACCTGCCCGGTACTGATCATCCGTGGCGAGTACGACGGCATCGCGGCGGAGCCCGACCTCATGCATTTCTACGACGAGTTGCCCAGCAAGGACAAGCAGTTCGCGTTCATTTCGGGCCTCGCGCATAATTCCACGCTCGGCATCAACCGGCACAAGGTGCGGCACGTGATTCACGCGTTCCTTACCGTGCCGGAGAACCGCTCGATCGGCAGCTGATATGGGCGTCATCGAAGGGAAGCTCACGAAGATGGGGCTGCGGCTGCCGCCGGTCCATCCCTACCCGAGCGCGAACCGGATCCCGTGCGTGCAGGTCGGCGACATACTGTTCCTCGGCGGGCACAGCACGGCGCGGCACCCCCTGATGCTCGGAGCGAAGAACACCGGCAAGGTCGGCTCCGAAGTCACCGAGCAGGAGGCATACGTCGCGGCGCGAGCGGTCGCGTTGCAGATCCTCGCCTCGATCAAGGCCCATGCCGGGGACCTTGACGTCGTGAAGCGGGTGATCCGGCTGCACGGCATGGTCAACTCCGCACCCGGCTTCGAGCGCCAGTTCGCGGTGATCGACGGCGCCTCCGACCTGTTCTTCGAGCTGTGGGGGCCGGAGCGCGGCGCCCACGCCCGCTCCGCGATCGGCGTCGCGGAGCTCCCGCGCCGCTCGGTGCTCGAGATCGTGGGTGAGTTCGAGTTGTACCCATGAGCCCGTTTCGCCTCCACTGGATGCTGGCGTGCTGCGCACTGGCTGCGCCCGTCCCCGGCGTGGCGGCCGGGGCGTATCCGGCAAAGCCGGTGCGCATGATCGTGGCGGTGCCGCCGGGCGGCCCCGCCGATATCCTCGCCCGCCTGGTGGGGCCGCGGCTGACGGAAGTACTGGGCCAGACCGTGGTGATCGACAACCGGCCTGGCGCGAACGGCAACATCGCCTACGAAATGGCCGCGCATGCGGTTCCCGACGGCTATACCTTCGTGCTGGTGGCGGCCGGCGTCGCCATCAATCCCAGCCTCTACCGCGAGGTGCGTTACGACCCGCTGCGCGACTTCGCG
>JBGQGU010000604.1:0-2146 GCA_041497655.1 Gammaproteobacteria bacterium | reverse complement strand
GCGGCACAGGCGGAAAGTCTCGCGCCCGACCTGCTTCACCGCCACGCCCTCGGCGAACAGCCCGACCTGCGCGAGCTTCACGCGCCGGCCGGCCTTGAGCGAGCGATACATCGCGTCGGCGTCCTCCGGCTCCACCCCGATTACCTTGACCCCGGGACGCAAGCGTTTCACGTACGCGGCGATGCCGGAAATCAGCCCGCCGCCACCGATCGCGACGAAAATCGCGTGGATGGCCCCGGGATGCTGGCGCAGCATCTCCATCGCGATGGTGCCCTGCCCGGCGATCACGTCCGGGTCGTCGTAGGGATGCACGAACGCCAGCCCGCGCCGCCGTCCGAGCACGCGCGCGTGGAGGTAGGCCTCGTCATATGAATCGCCGTGCAGCACAACGTGCGCGCCGCGCGCCTTGACGGCCGCAATCTTGATTTGCGGCGTCGTGACCGGCATCACGATGGTCGCGCGACAGGCGAGTCGCTGCGCCGCGAGCGCGACGCCCTGCGCGTGGTTGCCGGCGGAGGCGGCGATCACGCCGCGTCTTAACGCCGCCGCCGGCAGCTGCACCATCTTGTTGTAAGCCCCCCGCAGCTTGAACGAGAACACCGGCTGCAGGTCCTCGCGCTTGAGCAGCACGCGATTGCCGGTGCGCGCCGAGAGCCCGGGAGCGGGCTCGAGCGGCGTCTCGACCGCCACGTCGTAGACGCGGGCCCTCAAGATCCGTTCAAGGTAGTCGTTTTTCTTCATGAACCAGACCATCCGGCGATGGCATCAAGCGTAGCAGGAACGCGCGATTTCAGCTATTGCGAGGAGTAAATGATGAACGGTTAACAGTGAACGAAAGGCACTGGCAGCTTACGGCTGTTTACCGTTCACCGCTCACCGTTTACCATGATCGTCATGACGCAGAATGAAATGAAGCAAGCCGCCGCGAAGGCCGCGATCGCGCTCGTTCCCGATGACTGCGTGCTGGGCGTGGGCAGCGGCTCCACCGCCAACTTTTTCATCGCGGAGCTCGCCGGGATCAAGCGCCGCATCGAGGGCGCGGTGGCGAGCTCGGAGGCGACGGCGAAGCGGTTGAGAGACCTCGGCATCCGCGTGATGGACCTGAACGGGGTGAACGAGCTGCCGGTCTACGTGGACGGCGCAGACGAGGTGACGCGCCATCTCGCCATGATCAAGGGCGGCGGCGGGGCGTTGACGCGCGAGAAGATCGTCGCGGCAGTCGCGAGGAAGTTCGTATGCATCGCCGACGCCACGAAACGCGTGGACATTCTGGGAAAATTTCCCCTGCCGGTGGAGGTGATCCCGATGGCGCGCTCCTACGTCGCGCGCGAGCTGGTGAAGCTCGGGGGCCACCCTGAGTGGCGGCAGAACTTCGTCACCGACAACGGCAACGTCATCCTCGACGTGCACGGGCTGTCGATCCTGAACCCCGCCGAGCTCGAGGGCGCGCTCAACCAGATCGCGGGCGTGATCGCCAACGGGTTGTTTGCGCGGCGCGGCGCGGACGTGCTGCTGCTTGGCACCGAGCGCGGCGTCGAGACGCTCAAGCGGTAATGATTCGTTAACACTGCCAGCGTGGCGCCGCGCCGCGAATTTCCTTATACTGGCAAGCAGCCTGTCAGGCTTGACGTTGCGACAGGCTGCTTAAAGCAAAACCGCCTGAAAAGTCCGACAAACTCCTAGAGGACGCGCCACGCAACCGACCGCAACCAGCCCATTCGCAGCAGCCCGTCGCGCCAGGCGTTCGCGCGTGGCGGCGATCTCCCTCCCCCTTGCCGCGCCGCTCCGCCGGCGCCATCTCCGTCTCAGCCCCTGGTAACGCCGGTGCCCGAGTATTCGACACTCGCTGCCGTCGACCTCGGCTCGGGGGTTTTTGGCTCCGCCGAAAGAGCCCAAGCCCAGGCCGACCGCGGCAGGGTCACCCGAGGTGCAAGTGCCTGAGTACTCCACACTTGCCGCGGTCGACCTCGGCTCGAACTCTTTTCATTGCCAGGTTGCCCGCGTCGTCGGCGACCAGCTCTATCCGCTCGATGCGCTGCGCGAGCCGGTGCGGCTGGGGGCGGGACTCTCCACGGACAAGCGCCTCGACGAGGCTGCGCAAGAGCGGGCACTGGCCTGCCTCAAGCGCTTCGGGGAACGGCTGCGC
>JBGQGU010000603.1:0-2148 GCA_041497655.1 Gammaproteobacteria bacterium | reverse complement strand
GCGCCTACAATAAGGCGCGCATCGTGAGCATAGACGAGTCCCGCATCCGCAAGGACCTCGCCGACGACCGCATCGTGGTGGTGGCCGGCTTCCAGGGCGTGGACGAGCAAGGCAACGTCACCACGCTCGGGCGCGGCGGCTGAAGACCGTCACCTTCGAGGAGATGCTCGAGATGGCGAGCCTCGGCTCCAGGGTGCTGCAGATCCGCTCGGTCGAATTCGCTGGCAAGTACCACGTCAAGCTGCGGGTGCTCTCCAGCTTCGAGGAGGAGAGCGAGGGCACGCTGATTACTTTCGAGGAAGACCAGAATATGGAACAAGCAAGCATTTCAGGCATCGCGTTCAACCGCGACGAGGCCAAGATCACCATCCTCGGCGTGCCCGACCGTCCCGGCATCGCTTACCAGATCCTGGGGCCGATCGGGGACGCCAGCATCGACGTGGACATGATCGTGCAGAACGTGAGCCACGACGGGATGACGGACTTCTCGTTCACGGTGCACCGCAACGACTATCACAAGGCGCTGAAGATCCTCGAGCCGGTGGTGAAGCACATCAAGGCGCGCGGCGTCGAGGGCGGCGAGAAGATCGCCAAGGTGTCGGTGGTCGGCGTCGGCATGCGCTCGCATGCGGGCATCGCCAGCTCCGCGTTCCGCACGCTGGCGGAGGAGGGGATCAACATCGAGATGATCTCGACCTCGGAAATCAAGATATCAATCGTGATCAACGAGAAGTACATGGAGCTCGCGGTGCGTGCGCTGCACAAGGCGTTCGGACTCGAACAACCGGCCTAAAGCGCTGGTTGTTCGAGGTTCCAAGTTCCAAGTTCCGAGTTCAAAGTCAAACCTTGAACCTTGAACCTTGAACCTGGAACACGCGCGGCGCATTGGCAAGCGTGACGTAGAATCGAAGCCGTGCCCCTGTGATATCCTGCGCGTGACCGGAGAGATGGCCGGGTGGTCAAGAAATGGGAGCTAACTCCGCTCCCATTTCTTTATCCGAATAAGCATTTGAAATTTGAGAATTTCGATTCAGAAAACGCGGACGGGGCGAGATTAGATTGGTGAATAGGGGGCGACAGGGTAATATTCAAATCTGGCTGGATCGGCAGCAATGAAAGAGTTGCCCCGCCCGCGTTTTCTGGAGAGATGGCCGAGTGGTCGAAGGCGCTCCCCTGCTAAGGGAGTATAGGGTCAAAAGCCTTATCGAGGGTTCGAATCCCTCTCTCTCCGCCAAAAAACAAGAGCCCTGATCAGGGCTCTTGTTTTTCTACGTAAGTTCGCAACATTGACAAGATAATGCCGTTCTGGATTGTCGCGACTGGATCGCCCCGATTTGGCGCATCTACCGCGTACACCGATCGTCTAACAGGGGCGGCGGGAACGGCGTCAGGTGGCGACGACCAGGCTGGTTAGCCGCGCCGGGTCGGCGAGGAGTTCCGCGCTCGTCCCGAGATAGGAGACACGTCCGCGGTTGAGCACCACGGCGTCCTGCGTGACCTCGAGCGCGAGCTTTGCGTGCTGCTCGACCAGCACGACCGTCAGGGATTCCTCCCGGATCAGGCGCGCGAGCGCCTTCAGGAGGGCCTCGACGATGATCGGCGCCAGGCCCTCGAGCGGTTCATCCATCAGCAGCAGCGAGGGGTTGCCCATCAGCGCCCGGCCGATGGCGAGCATCTGCTGCTCGCCGCCCGAGATCTGGTTGCCCATGTGGGCGCGCCGCTGCGCGATGCCCGGAAAGAGCTCGTAGACGCGCTCCAGAGTCCAGCGGCCCGGCTGCGCGGCGACCGTCAGGTTCTCCTCGACCGACAGCGACGGGAAAATCTCGCGCTCCTGCGGCACGTAGCCGATGCCGAGCCGCGCCCGCTCGTAGGCCGGCAGCCCTTCGATCGGCCTGCCCCGGTACTCGATGCTCCCGGAATGAAAAGTGGTGTGGCCGATCAGGGTCGAGAGCAGTGTCGTCTTGCCGACGCCGTTGCGGCCGAGCACGGCGAGCGAGCCGCGCTCCGGCAGGCTGAACCCGATGTCTTCCAGCACCACGGTTTCGCCGTAGCCCGCGCGCACTCCGGAGAGCCTGAGGAAATCAGGCATGCCGTTGCTCCCCGAGATAGACCTCGTGCACGCGCGGGTCGCCGGAAATATCCGACGGC
>JBGQGU010000602.1:0-2159 GCA_041497655.1 Gammaproteobacteria bacterium | reverse complement strand
GTCACCGCGGTGTTGAAGGCGAGCTGGATCTGGCCGGAGATCTGGTCGATCACCGACTGGGCCTGGCCCTTGTACGGCACGTGCACCATGCACACGGTGTAGCCGTCGGGCGGTGATTTCGCGCACTGCTCGAAGCCGATGTTGCCGCCGGCGCCGCCGCGATTGTCCGCGACCACTTGCACGCCCCATGCTCGCGACAGGCGATCGGCTGCCATGCGGCCCATCAGATCGGTTGGCCCGCCGGGTGGGAAGGGGATGATCATCCGCACCGGCTTGACCGGGTATGCCTGCGCCAGCGCGAACGACGGCAGCACGATCGCGCAAGCAAGCGCCAGCAGACGGCGTAGAGCGTTCATGGCTGGCCTCCTCAGGGGTCCTTTTCGACCTATTCTAACGCGCCTGTAGCGACGCTCGAGTCGAATCACGACTCACGACTCACGAATCACGACTCACGAACCGTCAGGCAGCGAGCTCGACCACCCTGTAATCACCCCGCGGGCGCGCGAAAAAACGCGTGAGTATCTTGTAAGTATCGAGGTCGAACAGCGGCCGCAGGCGCTGCCCAGCCAGCTCGCCCAGCTCGGCTTCGGAGCGCACCGTGCCCAGATAGCACCAGCGGTCGAGCACGATGATCTCGCCGCGCGCCGCGCCGGACTCGAGCACGCCGATCCGTCCCCTGAACGGCCACGGCCGCATCCGGAGCTGCGCGAGCGCCGTCCCCAACCGCAGCGCGTGGACAGTGAGGGTTTCCTTGCCGACGCAGGCGCCGCGGCAGCGCTTGAGCTGGTGGGCGAAGCAGGGGCCTTTGCCTTTCTCCAGGCCGAGGACGATCGGGCAGAGCTGGTGTGCCGTCGCAATCTCGCGCAACGCCTCGAGCGCCGCGGCCCGCGAGCGGAACAGGCCGTAGAGATCGTCGAATCCCACGCGCTCCAGCTCGTGCGCGGTCACCAGCCGGGGCGGGCCGGGCAGCTTCCCGACCTGCCAGTGCCAGGCGCAGAGCTCCGCCGCGCGTCGCAGCCGGCGGTTGTAGACCGGTGCAAGGCTCTTGACCAAACGCGCCTCCTCGATCAGCGCGCCCAGCTCGCCGGCGGTTTCGTTCCAGTCCACGCGTTTTACCTGCTGCGAGATTTTCATGTCCCGGGCATCGCGATGGTCGGCCGCAAAATGCGCCAGCACCCGCGAGCGCAGGTTGATGCTCTTGCCTACGTAGAGCACGACATCGTTCTCGCCGTAGAAGAGATAGACGCCAGGCGCCTCCGGGATGTCGTCGAGCGCGCCTTCCCCAAGCCCGGCCGGAACGGTGGGTGCCCTGACGAGGGCGTCCACTGCGGCGGCGATCGCCTTCGGGGCGAGCTCCCGCCGCCACTGGCTCACGAGCAGCCACACCGCGCGCGCGTCGCCGAGCGCGCGGTGGCGGGCGTCGCACGCCACGTCGTGGCGCGCCATCAGCGCATCGAGATTGTGGCGTGTCTCCGCCGGGAAGAGCCGGCGTGAAAGCTTTACCGTGCACAGCACGCGGCTTGAATAGCGCAGCCCGGCGCGGCGGAATTCGTTCCTGAGAAAGCCGTAATCGAAACGGGCGTTGTGCGCGACCAGCAGCTTTCCCTCGAGGCGCTCGAGCAGGCTCGTCGCGATTTCGCCAAACGAGGGGGCGAGGGCGACCATGTCGTCGGTGATGCCGGTGAGCGACTGGATCGCCGGCGGTATCCTCGTCCCGGGATTCACGAGAGTGGACCATTCGGCCACGTTGCGTCCGTGCTCGATCTCGATCAGGCCTACTTCCGTGACGCGGTCGTATACGGGATTCGCCCCCGTGGTTTCGACGTCGAGTATGACGAGGGGCTGGTCAAGCAAGAGGGATGACGGCGGAGCAAGGGATGAGGGATGAGAAGTTTGCAGTTTGCAGTGGGCAGTTTGCAGTTACTGCCAACTGACGGCTGCCAACTGCCAACTTTGGACTCGACTCACGAATCACGATTCACGCAGTTACTGGCGCTGATGGCCAATGGCCCGCGAGATCTTCTCCGCGGCCTGGCGCACCTGGGCGGCCCACGTCTTGTTGAGCCGGTCGGAGGGCGCGGATACGGAGAGGCCAGCGACGAGCCTGCCGTCGTCGTTGTAGATGCCGGCGCCGATGCAGGAGACTCCCTTCTCGGCTT
>JBGQGU010000601.1:0-2164 GCA_041497655.1 Gammaproteobacteria bacterium | reverse complement strand
GTGAGGTGATGGGTGTCGGCCTGACCTTCGCCGAAGCCTTCGTCAAGTCGCAGATTGCCGCGGGCGACGATCTGCCCGCGACCGGCAAGGTGTTCGTCAGCGTGCGCGACGAGGACAAGCCGCGCACCGTCGAGATCGCGCGCACGCTCTTAGGCCTCGGCTTCACGCTGGTCGCCACCCGCGGCACGGCGGCGGCGCTCGCGGCCGCGGGTCTCGGCGTGACGCCGGTGAACAAGGTGCAGGAAGGCCGGCCGCATATCGTGGACATGATCAAGAACGGCGAGATCTCGCTCATCGTCAACACGGTGGAAGAGAAGCGGGTGGCGGTGCGCGACTCCTATGTCATCCGCCGTGCCGCCCTGCAGGAACGAGTCCCGATCTTCACCACGCTCGACGGGGCGCGCGCCGCGTGCACCGGAATCGAGCAGGCGACGGAGCTGCGCGCGTACGTGATGCAGGATCTGCACGCCCGGCTCGCCGAGGCTGTATGAGCAAGATCCCGATCACGACCGCAGGAGCGGAGAGGCTGCGCGCCGAGCTCCAGGAGCTGAAAACGGTGCAGCGGCCGACGATCGTCTCCGCCATTGCCGAGGCCCGTTCCCACGGAGACATCGCGGAGAACGCGGAATACCACGCCGCCAAGGAGCGGCAAGGGTTCATCGAGGGTCGCATCTCCGAGCTGGAGGCGAAGCTCGCGAATGTCCAGATCATCAATCCCGCGCTGCTCGACGCTGACGGGCGCTGCGTGTTCGGCGCCACCGTGGACCTCGAGGACATGAAGAGCGGGGAGGTGGTGACCTACCAGATCGTCGGCGACGATGAGGGCGACATCAAGCAGGGCAAGGTCTCGATCGGATCGCCTCTCGCGCGCGCCCTGATCGGCAAGTACTCGGGCGACGTCGCTGAAGTCCAGGCCCCCGGCGGCGTACGCGAGTACGAGATCCTCGACGTCAAGTACATCTGAGGGAGGTGGGAGGCGTGAGGTGTGAGGCGCTACAACCGGGCGCGTTCCTCATCCCGCCGCTCCCCTCCCGCCTCACCCGCGCATGAGAGCAATCGCAGACGCCCTGCAGGCGATGGCAATCACGCTGTGGATTGGCGGAATGTGGGCGATCGGGTTCATCGTGGCCCCCGTGCTGTTCGCGCGGCTCGGCGACCGGGTGCTTGCCGGAGCACTTGCCGGCAAACTCTTCACCCTCATCGCCTGGATCGGCATCGCCTGCGCTGTTTACCTGCTGGTCTTCCGCATCGCGCGCTTCGGCGCGGCGTGCTTCAAGCAGGGGTTCTTCTGGGTGACGCTGCTGATGCTCGTGCTCATGCTTGCCGGCGAGTTCGGTGTGCATCCCGTCGTGGAGAGCCTGCGGGCGCAGGCCCTGCCCAGGCAGGTGATGGAAAGCGTGCTGCGCGACCGCTTCATGACCTGGCACGGCGTCGCGAGCGCTCTCTATGTCGTCCAGAGCGTGCTGGGTGTCGCCCTCGTCGTACTGCACGGCAGGGGGCGGTGAAAACGAGCGCGGGATTCGGAGCCTCGAGCGCGCCGCACGGCGGGCTCCCATCACCCATCACGGATTCTGAAAACTGCGCTTGGGGCGAAATCTCGGTTTCCTGCCGCGGCGCGGCACGGATTTCGGTTCGACCGGTTCGGGGCGCAGCCGGAATATGACCAGGATTTTCCCGATATGCTGTACCGGGCTCGCGTCGAGAGCCGCGCAGATCTCGTTGATCAGCGCCTCGCGCGCGCTGCGGTCCTTGCCCGGCACCCGGACCTTGATGAGCTCGTGGCTCTTCAGAGCGATGTCGATTTCCTTGAGAACGGCCGGCGTGAGACCCGCCTCGCCGATCATGATCGCCGGGTGGAGATGGTGCGCGCGGGCGCGCAGAGCGCGCCTCTCGGCTGGCGTGAGAACCTTCACAAGGAGTGTTGAGTTTTGAGTGTTTAATGTTGAGTTGCAGACCGCACGCGAAATCGCCGGATAACTCAATACTCAACATTCAAAACTTAACACTCAACACTGTATCTCATGGGCCGGGTGCGGGGCAAAGCATGGATGAAGGAGCATGTCGCCGACGCGTACGTGAAGCGCGCGCGCGCCGAAGGCATGCGCTCGCGTGCCGCCTACAAGCTCGAGGAAATCGCCGGGCACGACCGCCTGCTCGGTCCGGG
>JBGQGU010000600.1:0-2166 GCA_041497655.1 Gammaproteobacteria bacterium | reverse complement strand
GAAACCTGACGGCTGCCAACTGCCAACTCACCAGTCACCCGTATCTCGTCACTCGTTCAGCGCGGATAACTACTCCGGCTGTATGCCCGCGCGTTGTATGACCTTGGCCCAGCGCTCGATATCGGACGCGAGCAGCCGCGCGAACTCTTCAGGCGTGGTGGGCTGCGGGTCGACACTCTGGCTCGCGAGCCGCGCCCGGACATCGGGCAGCCCAAGCACGGCGACGATGGCCGAGTTGAGCTGCCGGACGATCTCCGACGGCAACCGGGCGGGCCCGACGAAACCGTACCAAAGTCCCGCTTCGTAGCCGGGCACTCCCGCTTCCGCGACCGTGGGAAGGTCGGGAAGCGCCGGCGAGCGCCGGGCGCCCGTGGTCGCGAGCGCGCGAAGCCTGCCCGAAGGGACGTGCGGAATCACCGATAGGCTCGTGCCGAATGTCAGGGAAACCTGGCCGCTCATGAGATCGGTGATGGCGACCGACATCCCCTTGTAGGGAATGTGCACCATCTTCGTGCCGGTGAGCGACTCGAAGAGCGCGCCGCCCAGATGCCCCGAGGCGCCCACGCCGGCGGAGACATACGTCAGCTGCCCGGGCCGGGCTTTGGCCAGCGCCACCAGCTCCCTGACGCTCTTCGCCGGAAGCGACGGGTGCACGGCGAGGACGAGGGGGCTCGAACCGACGAGCGTGATCGGCGCGAAGTCCTTGATCGAATCGAACGGCAGCTTGCGGTAGAGCGTCGCGTTGACCGCGTGGCCGCTCGGGATGAGCACGATCGTGTAGCCGTCCGGTGCCGACCGCGCGGCGATCTCCGTGCCGATGATGCCGTTGGCGCCCCCGCGGTTCTCGACGATCACCTGCTGCTTGAATTCTTCGGCGAGCCTCTGCGCGACGATGCGGCACAGCGCGTCGTTGCCGCCGCCCGGAGGAAAAGGGGAAATGATGCGGACCGGCCTCGACGGGTACGCCTGCTGGGCCGCAGCCGGCACAGGCCAACCAGCCGCTGCCATTGCCGCCGGCAAGATGAACGCCCATGCCCGCATCACGAATGAGCACTCAGCACGGGGATAAGCAGTCCAGATTCCGCGTCGCGTCGTTGCCACGGTCACTGCCATAGCGCTAATCCGGCGTAATGCCGGATTCTTTTATGACCTTCCCCCATTTCGCGATTTCGCTGCGGACAAACACCCCCAACTCCTCCGGCGTGGAGCCAGCCGGCTCGAGGTCGGTGGTGGCGAACCGTTTCTTCACCTCGGGATGCCCGAGAGCGTTCACCGCTGCCGCGTGCAGCCGGGCGATGATCTCTTTCGGCGTGCCCGCCGGGACCATCAGGCCGTACCACGTGGTCACTTCGTAGCCGGGTACGCCGGACTCGGCAACAGTGGGAACGTCGGGCGCCATGGACGAGCGCTGCGCGCCGGTGACCGCGAGCGCGCGCAGTTTCCCGGTCCTGGCGTACGGGATTGCTGCGCTGGTGGCGGGGAAACCGAGGGATGCCTCGCCGCTCATCACCGCGGTTACGGCCTGCGGCGTGCTCTTGTAAGTAATCTCGGTCGTCCTGATACCCGCCATACTGTCGAGCATCTTCGCCGCCAGCCGCAGGGCCGCGCCGGCCGTCGCGACATTGATCTCGCCCGGCCGCTTCTTCGCGGTCGCGATCAGCTCCTTCACCGACTTCGCTGGCAGCGAGGGGTGCGCCGCCAGTGTGAACGAGCCGGAAGCGGCCAGCGTTACCGGCGCAAAGTCCTTGATCAGGTCGAAGCCGGGCCTGCTGTAGAGCGTCATGCTGATCGAGTGGGAGATGTTGCCCATCAGCACGATATAGCCGTCGGCGGGCAATTTAGCGGCAATCTCCGCCCCGAGGTTGCCTGCCGCGCCGGCGCGATTGTCGATGACCACCTGCTGCCCGAGCGCCGCCGACATCTGGGGCTGGATGAAGCGCGCGACCGTGTCGGTTCCGCTGCCCGCCGCAAACGGCACGATGAGGCGTATCGGCCTGGTGGGGTATTGAGCCTGGGCCGGCGCGATGCCTACCAGCGCTGCCGCGAGTACGATCAAGCCACGCCAAGTCACTAATTTGGGAATAGTCATCTCGGTACCATCCTTGGCGTTGTCTTCGCGTCCTTGGGGTTCGAATCTGATTATCGGTCCCTTGGCGTCCTCCGCGT
>JBGQGU010000599.1:0-2172 GCA_041497655.1 Gammaproteobacteria bacterium | reverse complement strand
CGGCCCCTTGTGCATGTGGAAGGTGGGCCCTTCGGCCGTGACGATGCCGGCCGCGTCCTGGCCGCGGTGCTGCAGCACCAGCAGCCCGTCATAGAGCAGCTGGTTGACCGGATTCTTCGCGACGACCCCGACTATCCCGCACATCGCGTTTCCTTGGAGTTCCTAATACCTGATTCGTTTCGCCAGGTCCGCCGGCAGCCACGCCTTCACGTGCCCGGCGACGGCTTCCAGCGGACCGCTCAGCATCCCGTTGCGCCACGCTGGCTGGCGCGGCAGCGCGGTCAGCCCCGCCAGCAGCACCAGGATCATCACCACCAGCACGCCCCGCACGAAACCGAAGACCCCGCCCACGACGCGGTCCGAGGCGCCGAGGCCGACGACTTTCACGAGCTTCGAGGCGAGGATCGCCAGCACGCTCAACGCGACCAGCACGATGATAAATACGACCACGTAGCTCGCCAGCAGCCGGACTTCCTCGCTCCCCATGCCCTGCGGCAGGAGCTTGGCGGCTTCCGGCGCGAGGAAATTCGACAGCAGAAACGCCGCCACCCACGCCACCAGCGCCAGCACCTCGCGCACCAGGCCCCGCATCACGCCGAGCAGAACCGAGATTGCGACGACGGCCAGCACCGCGATGTCAATGACGGTCATCGTCACCTCGTGGTGATGTTGCCGTTCATGCCGAGCGCCTTCAGCTGATTCCGCGCCTTCTCCGCTGCCTCGCGCGTCGCAAACGGTCCCGCCCGCACCCGCGTCACGTCGCCCTTCACCGTCTTGACGATTTCGGTATAGGACTTGATGCCGGCGGCGGCGATCTGCTGCTGCATCCGCTGCGCCTTCTCTGCGTCGGCGAGCGCGATCACCTGGACCACGAACTGACCGCCCGCGGCCTGGGTGGCGCGCTTGGCGGTCTTCGCCGCGGTCTTGGCCGGCGCTTTGACCGGCTTCGCGGTCTCCGGCTTCGCCGCAGGCTTAGGCTTTTCCTTGGGCGCTTCCGGCGCGGCAGCGGTCTTTTGCTCCGCCTGCGGCCTGGCGGCTGTGCTTTCCGGCACCTTGTTTGCGGGAAGCGGCGGGACTTTGCCGGTGAAGGCTCCCGTGTCGGGGGAAGGAATCTGGACGGTGATGTCCTGGCTGACCGGCCCGGGCTCCGAATCGAGCACCATGGGCAGCACGACAACGATGGCGGCCACCAGCACGATGGCACCGATCAGGCGCCGCCTCGCGCGTCGTTTGAGCTGGAGTTCCTCGTCGCTGATCGCTCGCGCCATTGACCTCTACCGCCGCTACTCGGCCCTTCGCATCGGTCAGGAGTTTGTCGGATTTAGGTCCGACAAACTCCTGAGGCAAAACCGCCTGCAAGAAAACAGCGGAATATGACTGTGGAGACACGACTTCAACTCCGTTGCCATGTCCATCAGTAGGTCGGGAGAGGTCAATGGGTCGCGTTCCATGTCAAATCCTCAGGCGGTTTTGCTTTAGCAGCCTGTCCAACCGTCAAGTCCGACAGGCTGCTAAGGCCCCTGATTTCCTCGGATGCCGCCCCTGGCCGGGGACGCCCGTTGGCGCTCTCGCAACTGCATCACCGCGGCCACGGTGTAAAACGATCCGAACACCACAATTCTATCATTTTCCGTCGCTATATCACAGGCTTGCGTAAAGGCGGCGGCAATATCGTCGCACGCCGTCACCGCGGTGATGGAGGTCGTAGCGAACGCCTGCCTGAGTTCGGCCACGCCGGCTCCGCGCGCCCCGCCCAATCCCGCGATGAACCAGTGAGCCACCCGCGACTTCACCGCGGCGATGACGCCGGGGATGTCTTTGTCCCTGAGCATGCCGAACACGGCCAGAGTGCGCCCGGCGCCGCCCATCGCAGCGAGACTCGCGGAAAGCGCATGCGCCGCCTGCGGGTTGTGCGCCACGTCGAGAATGACCGCCGGCCGTCCCGGAAGGACCTGAAAGCGGCCGGGATTGTCGGCCTGCAGCAGGCCCGCACGGATATCGTTGACGGTCACGGGCAGGCGCTCGCGCATGCATTCGAGCGCGGCGATCGCCGCCGCTGCGTTGGCGAGCTGGCAGGTACCGCGCAGCACGGGGTGTGGCAGTGCGCCGCGCTTGCCGCCCGGTCCCCAGTACTGCCACTGCCTGCCCTGCGGCGTGGCGCCGAAGTCGGCG
>JBGQGU010000598.1:0-2180 GCA_041497655.1 Gammaproteobacteria bacterium | reverse complement strand
CTGCTGCTGGCGCGTCTGCCCCTCGGTCAAATCCGTATTGGCCTTGCTGAGCCGGGCCATCAGCGTGACGCGCTGTGCTTCGGCGAGGTGCAATTCGCGCTGTGCCTGTTCGAGCGCGTGCGTCAACTGCGCGACCCGATCGGTCTTCGAGGTCGCGGCCTGCTCGGAGACCGCAAGCTGCTTTTTCGTCTCATCGCTCAACGCCGCGATTCGGTTTTGCGCCATGCTGAGCGCCTGGTTGGCGACCCCGACCTGATCGCGCAGCCGCGCCAGCGCGTCCTGCAGATCGGCGTTGGCCCTTTCGGCGTGGCCGACCGCCGCCTGCTCTGCAGCGGCGAGCCGCTCATAACGGACATAGCCGATGCCGAGATAGACCGACGCAGCGAGACCAATCGCCGCCACTCCACCCAGCGCGGCAGCTTTGCGGTGCCGCAAGACGAATTCAACGCCGCTGTCCGCCCGGTTCCAAAACCATTGCTTTTCGGGGACGCTCAGACTCCCCCAGCGCAAAAGATCGGTCACCCATCGCCCCCCGCGCTTTATCGAGCCGTGGATGTCGGGGCCGAGCGCCCGACCAGGCTGCAAAGCAAAGCTTCAAGTGGCGCCGCCGCCGTATGCTCTTGAAACCGCGGTCCGCCGATTGCCGGAACCGCTGCTTCCCCACCCCGCATAAACGGCGTGCGGCATCCCCCAAAGCGGCTGCACCCTAACGCCTCACTGTCGGTCATGCAACAGCAAATGACGGATTGCACGATCGCCTAATCCTGTATATCCGGGGCGCACCCGCCGGAGCGGCACAAAGACTCAGTCAAACGATAATGCTCCAACCAGCATAGTAGCCGCGCCGCCGCGCAGCCATTGCCCCTATGCGTGGTACGGTTCAGGTATATTGAAGCTGTACTGGCAGAACTGCAACACCACCTGCGCCGGATTATCGAATTCCAGCGGGAACCAGGCGGAAGCGGCGGCAATTAAGCAACATCACCTGTGGTATATCGGCAACGCTATCGTCTTACGCCGAGACCGGGAGCCCGGCCTGGGTGGCGTGTTGCGGGGCGAACTGCGTGCGATAGGTGTCGGCAAGACGCCGCTCGAAGGACGTACCGCCGCCCGTGCGAGGCGGCACATCGCCGCGTCAAACCGTGCGCGGCTCGCCGATCGGCAGCGCCGGGGCGCCGACCGGCTCGGCCGGCATCAGCCTGGCCTGGCTCGCCACCGCTTCGATGATCCGGTGCATGATCCGGCCGAAGGTCAGGAGACGCCAGCCGATCACCCCGAAATTGGCCATCCCCACGGCAAAAAACACCAAGGCGGCTGCCGGCTCGCCGAGGATCAGGCTGCCCGCCCCCAGCGCCGCATAAGAGCGCAGCAGCACCCGGGCGAGGCTCGACGAGCGCATGGCGCAGCGCACCCGCAACAGGCGCTTCCCGCCGCCGTGATTCTCGCTGCAGATCGTGACCAGGGCGCGGCTCCACAAACCGCGCGCGATCTTGAGGTCCCATTTGCTCCAGCCGGTATCCGCCACCACGAAATATTTGTGCGGCAGCAGGAAATCCATCAATCCCTCGAGCAGCACCTCTTTTTCGCCTGCGGACTCGTTCCAGTACGAGAGGACGAAGGCGCGCGCCGGCCAGACGATGCGGGCCCGCTGCTCGACCGGAGCCAGGCGGATATGGTCGTGGGTCTGCATCGTCTTGACGCGCCATTTGAGGCGTTCCCAGCCGCGCACCAGCGGTCCGAGATAGATCAAGAGGGCGACGAGGGCGCGCGCCTTCAGCCCGGTAAAGCGCGGGTCGATCGGCGCTTTCAGCGCTCCATTGATGCACATCACCCAGGTCGCCAGGAGCGGCACCGCGAGCAGCCATAGCCAGCCGCCGCCAACGATCCCGATGAGGGCGAGGACAAGCGCGGCAACGCTCCACTCGAAGGTCAGCGGCAACAACGCGGTCAGCGACGAGGGCGGCTCGTACATCGTCTGGAACAGGCCGCGCCCGAACACGCCGGAGTAGATCACCGGCTTGCGCGACAAGAGCAGCGCCGCCGACAGATCGCCGTAGATCCGCCCCAGCCACTTGGCCTGACCGAACAGATTGAAGCGGAACGGATGCTTGGCATAGACGAGCGCCTCGGCCTTGCCGTAGCCGCGCTGCTGGTTGAGATAGGCGCGCACGGTATTGCGG
>JBGQGU010000597.1:0-2183 GCA_041497655.1 Gammaproteobacteria bacterium | reverse complement strand
GTTTTCTGCGCTCGCCGGACACCTCGTACCTCGCGGGCACCGACGACATCTATGTCTCGCCCTCCCAGATCCGCCGCTTCAACCTGCGCACCGGCGACAACCTCGAGGGCGAGATCCGCACGCCCAAGGACGGCGAGCGCTATTTCGCGCTGGTCAAAGTAGACAAGGTCAACGACGAGCCGCCTGAGGCCTCCAAGCATAAGATCCTGTTCGAGAACCTCACTCCCTATCATCCGACCGAACACCTCAAGCTCGAGCGCGACATCAAGGCCGAGGAGAACATCACTGCGCGCATCATCGACATCATCGCGCCCATCGGCAAAGGCCAGCGCGGGCTGATCGTCTCGCCGCCCAAGGCCGGCAAGACGGTGCTGATGCAGCAGCTTGCGCATGCCATCACCGCCAATCACCCCGCCGTGGTGCTCATCGTGCTGCTGATCGACGAGCGGCCCGAGGAAGTGACCGAGATGACCCGTTCGGTGAAGGGCGAGGTCGTGTCCTCCACCTTCGATGAGCCGGCCGCGCGCCACGTGCAGGTCGCCGAGATGGTGATCGAGAAGGCGAAGCGCCTGGTCGAGCACAAAAAGGACGTGGTGATCCTGCTCGATTCGATCACGCGGCTCGCCCGCGCCTACAACACGGTGGTGCCGGCGTCCGGCAAAGTGCTGACCGGCGGCGTGGACGCGAACGCCCTGCAGCGACCGAAGCGCTTCTTCGGTGCGGCGCGCAACATGGAGGAAGGCGGTTCCCTCACCATCCTCGCCACGGCGCTGATCGACACCGGCAGCCGGATGGACGACGTGATCTACGAGGAGTTCAAGGGCACCGGCAACATGGAGATCCATCTCGACCGCCGGATGTACGAGAAGCGCATCTTCCCGGCGATCAACGTCAACCGCTCCGGCACCCGCCGCGAGGAGCTGCTGATCAAGCAGGACGTGCTGCAGAAGATCTGGGTGCTGCGCAAGCTCCTCTACCCGATGGACGAACTGGAAGCGACCGAGTTCCTGCTCGACAAGATCAAGGCGACGAAGAACAACGCCGATTTCTTTGACAGCATGCGGCGCGGGTAACTGCACCGATGGCGATTCTGGAGGGGCGGAAGTCTGTGCCAATGGCCCGAAATCGATGCGCGTCTCCGGGGTCACATCCCCATACACAACATGGGGCCCCTGTTCCGCCCTCCGACGCGCTCTTTCGATTCGATGCGTCGGGGATAATCGCGAATCGGTCCGCCCACTTTCCTGATTAGCACCGCTGCGAAAAAGTCCTGGCCGCCTCCACGGTCGGATCCCCGGAAACCGGGGCCCCTCCTCCACGTTCCGGCGTCCTACTTCTTTGACTCCATGAGGCGTGGCTAATCTTGCTTGGAAGCCATATCTGACGCTCAAACGTTAGCGTTCTTGGTCCGAAATCGATGGCCATCTTCGGGGTCGCATCCCCATGATTGGGGCCCCTGCTCCGCCCTCCCGCGTCGCGGCCTCCGAATCGTAGTGGGCAAGCATCTGAAACAATCGTGTCGGCCGCCTGCCCGCAGCCTCTGACAAGCGATCGGCAAGTATGGAACTCGACGGTGTCGGCTGCCTTGCGCGCCTCCGCGGTCGCACCCGCAAGCGGGCACCTGCTCAACGCTCCGGCGCGCCCTCCTTGGGTCGGATCCCCGGAAACCGGGGCCCCTGCTCCGCCCTCCCGCGGGCTACTTCTTCGACTCGATGCGGTAGCGCTAACCACGTATGGTCGCGTCTTCGGACGTTTTCATTTTTCCATTCTTGATCCGAATGATGTGGCGAGGCGTCTTGCTTGCACTCCTGCTGGCCGGCTGCGCTTCCACGCCCGAGGCCACTCTCGAGCGTGATGCCGAGGCCAAGCAGTTTATCGCCCGTCCCGACGCGGCCACGATCTACGTCTACCGGGACGACTTCACGGTCGACGACATGGGTATGCAGGACACCACGCTGTACGTGGACGGCCGCCTCATCGGTGCCACGCTGCCGAAAACCTTTTTCCGGTTCGACGTGCGGGCGGGTGAGCACCTGCTGCATGGCTACGGCTACGATCAGGGCACGCTGAAGGTGGGCGCGCAGTCCGGCGAGATCGTCTTCATCAGGCTCAACGTGGCGAACGGGACCTCGCGCTTCACGCGGGTCAGCCCCGAGACCGGCAAGCACGAGATCGTGCGCTGC
>JBGQGU010000596.1:0-2206 GCA_041497655.1 Gammaproteobacteria bacterium | reverse complement strand
TGGCGATGATCAGATTGAGGGTGGCATCCACTGGATTGGAGACTGCGTCGCGCTGCCGGAATTCTCGGCCAGTCCGTGCTTCACAGTCAAACAGCAGCGAATCGGGCGACGAGCGTTGCCTCGATCCCGGTCAGGCAAGGTCGATGATGAACAGCCGGATGAGTTCTTCCAGGATCTCGCGCGAGCCGAGCACCTTGCAGCCGATGCGGCTGACCCGTTGGCCGTTGGCAAGGGTGGCGCGGGTGACGTGGCGGACTTCTAGGTCGACATGGAAAGGCTCGACCTGAGGATGCCAGATGCGCGCGCGCTCCAGCCGCGTGCCGGCACTCAGGGGGATCGTAGGGTCGGATATCAGCGCGCCGATGCCATCGAGGCTGACGTCGACCACTCTGGACGCGAAGATCTGCAGGCCCATGCGCAGGTCGCAGCGCACCGGCGCTTGCGCCGGCACCTGAACGCGGGCGAGGCCGCGGCGCTGCTGCATCCCGAGCATCGCCGTGGGCAGGCCGCATTGGATGCAGGGTTGGCCCGCATGCGCCGTTTGCCGCGGCTGCTCGCCCGCGAAAGCGAACTTCGCGCCGCGGTGGTTGCAGCGCAGCGTGAGCGAACGCGCCGCTAGTGCCGCCGAGTTGGCCGCCTTATGGTCGGAATAGGCGAGCAGCATGTACCCACTCGTCGGCTCAACGTAAACAAGCTTCGAGAGGAGCAGCAATTGCGGCGGGAGATTCGCAGTCACGGCATCGCCGTCTGCGAGCATGGAGCCCAGGAGTCGGCCGATTTCGATCCCCGAGCGAACGAGAAGCTGGCCGGTCGAAGCCAGCCGCGAGGCGATATAAGGCGAAGTCAACATCGCACACAATGCCAGCTCGCACGCAGGGCTCAAGGACATATTGCGCAGCATCCCGGCCGCGTGGAGCGCCTGTGTGACGATTTATGCAGCGTGCTGCGACAATCCCGGGACGTCGCGGCGGCCCGACACCTGCGCCGACGCGCTCAGTGCCTCAGCGCGAACCACGCCGCCGTGATCGCCAGAGTCAACAGCGTCACCGGCACCCCGGCGCGGGCGTGGCTGCGCCAGTCTATCGCAATGCCGCGCCGCCGCGCCGCGTCCACCACGATGAGGTTGGCGATCGAGCCGACGACGAGGAGGTTCCCGGCCAGGGTGCTCACCAGCGCCAGCATCGGCCCGGAAAACGCCTCGGTGGCCGCGGGTAGCAGAAGCATCACTGCCGGAACGTTGGAAACCACGTTGGAGAGCAGCAGCGTGGCGACGAACAGCGGCCCCGTGTCGGACAGCGGCGCACCCGCCGCGGCGAGCGCCTCGATCGCCTTCGCGGTGAGCCCGGTCCGCGCCAGCGCGTGGTTCACCACGAACAGCCCGATGAACAGGATCAGCAGCTCCCAGTCCACGAGGCCCAGCATCTTGTTGGAGTGGAGCTTGCGGCTCATCAGCAGCAGCCCGGCGCCGGTGAGCGCCGCCACCTCCCGCGGCGCGTCGGTGAACAGGAACACGGCGACCAGCGCGGCGGCGATGGCGAGGCCTTTCAAGCTCTGCCAGCGGTCGTACGCCGCTTCGTCCCGGCGCCGCTCCGGCGCCGGGTCGTCCAGCACCGTGATCCAATTGCCGCGCGCCTGCCAGGCGATCACGCCCCAGGTGGCGGCGAGGCCGAGCAGCACCGGCACGATCGCCTCGAGGAAATAGCCGGCGAAGGACAGCCCGAGCACCTGGCCGATGAGCATGTTCTGCGGGTTGCCGATCAGCGTGGCGGCCGATCCCACGTTGGCCGCGCAGGCGAGCCCGAGCAGGTAGGGCACGGGATCGAGCCGGCGCCGCAGGCAGGCATCCGCCAGCACCGGCGCGATCGCCAGGCAGATGACGTCGTTGCTGAAGACGGCGGCGAGCGTCCCCACCGCCGCGATCACCGCGGCGAGCAGCGCCGGCGGCGACAGCGGCAGTTCCGCGATCCGCAGTGTCGCGCGGGTGTAGAAGCCGCCGAGCCGCATCTGCGCGGAGATCACCATGAAGGAGAAGAGCAGCAGCAGCGTCGGCAGGTGGATGGACAGCGCCGCGTCTTGCGGGGTCAGCACCCCCAGCCCGACGATGGCGATGGCGCCGAGCAGCGCGATCCCGGTGCGGTCGAGCTGCAGGAACGGCAGCCCGCCGAGGATCATCCCCAGGTACACGACCGCGAAGATGGCGACGACG
>JBGQGU010000595.1:0-2237 GCA_041497655.1 Gammaproteobacteria bacterium | reverse complement strand
TTCTTGTCCGATTCGATTCCAAGTTCCTGAATCTTGCGGGTGAGCGTGTTGCGGCCGAGGCCGAGCAGCTGGGAGGCCTCGATGCGCCGGCCGCCGGTGTGGGCGAGCGCTTTCACGATGAGAGACTTCTCGAACTGGCGGTTGAGACTCACCATGACGCCGGTCTCGCCGCGGCTGAGGAGCCCTTCGACTTCCTTCTCCAGCGCTGCCACCCAGCTTTGTGCCGCAGGCGCCGTTTCAGTGCGCAGATCGTGCGGCAGGTCCTTCACCTCGATCACGACCGAGGGCGCCATGACGGTGAGCCAGTGGCAGAGGTTCTCGAGCTGGCGCACGTTGCCTGGGAAGTCCTGCGCGGCGAGGTACTTGAGCGCCGCCTCGGACAGCCGCTTTGCCTCCACTCCGAGGTCGCGCGCGCTCTTGGCGAGAAAATGCCGGGCGAGCAGCGCGATGTCTTCAGGGCGCTCGCGCAGCGGCGGCAGGCGCAGCCGGATGACGTTCAGCCGGTGGAAGAGGTCGTCACGGAACAATCCCTGCTTGACGCGCGCCTCGAGGTCCTGGTGGGTGGCCGCGATGACCCGCACATTGGCCTTGATCGGCTGGTGGCCGCCGACGCGGTAGAAGTGCCCGTCGGACAGCACCCGCAGCAGGCGCGTCTGCAGCTCGGGCGGCATGTCGCCGATTTCGTCCAGGAAAAACGTGCCGCCTTCGGCCTGCTCGAAGCGCCCACGCCGCTGCGCCTGCGCCCCGGTAAAAGCGCCGCGTTCATGGCCGAACAGCTCCGACTCCAGCAGCTCGCGGGGGATCGCGGCGGTGTTGATAGCGATGAAAGGCTTGGCTGCGCGCGGACTGTGGCGGTGCAGAGCGCGAGCCACCAGCTCCTTGCCGGTGCCGGACTCGCCGGTGATCATCACCGTGGCCTGCGACTGGGACAGCCGGCCGATGGCGCGGAATACTTCCTGCATCGCCGGCGCCTGTCCGAGGATCTCCGGGCTGATTTCCACCTCTTCCGCCACGCTTTCCTGGCGCATGCTCTCTTCCATCGCGCGCCGGATCAGCTCAACCGCGTGGTCGACGTCGAACGGCTTGGGCAGGTACTCGTAGGCACCGCCCTGAAAGGCGCTGACCGCGCTCTCCAGGTCGGAATAGGCGGTCATGATGATGACCGGCAGGTTGGCGTGCAACGCCTTCGCCCGCTGCAGCAACTCGAGGCCGGACTTCCCCGGCATGCGGATGTCGCTCACCACCACCTGTGGCGTCTCCGTGTCGAGCGCGGCGAGCGCCTCCTGCGCCGAGGCAAAGGTCTTGAACGCAATGTTCTCGCGCGTGAGCGCCTTTTCGAACACCCAGCGTATCGAGCGGTCGTCGTCGATGATCCAGACGGGCTTCATGCGGCGTGATTCGTGATTCGTGATTCGTGATTCGAAGGAACGGTCATGTTCTGCCTGTTACCCAATGCTCATGACCCGTTACCTGCCTCGTCGACCGGCAGGAGAATGGTAAAGGTCGTGTTGCCCGGCACGCTCACGAAGGAGACGACGCCGTAGTGCTGATTGATAAAGGTCTGCGCCAGCGTCAGGCCTAGGCCGCTCCCTCCCTCGCGGCCCGACACCAGCGGATGGAATACGCGTTCCTGCAACTCGGTGGGGATGCCGGGGCCATTGTCGGTGATCTCCAGTTGGACCGCGTGGCGATAGCGGCGCCGGGCGAGCGTCACCTGCCGCATGACGCGGGTGCGGAGCAGAATTTCTCCGCCGCGGCCCGCGCCGGCAATGGCCTGCGCCGCATTGCGCGCGATGTTGAGCACCGCCTGTATCAGCTGCTCCTTGTCGCCCCTGATGCGGGGAAGGCTCACATCGTAGTCGCGGCGGACGGCGACGCCTTGTGGAAATTCCGCGTGGATCAGGCTGCGCACTCGCTCCAGCACCTCGTGCGGGTTCAACTCGCCCAGCTGCGGCAGTCGATGGGGGGTCAGCAACCGATCCATCAGCGACTGCAGGCGGTCGGCCTCCTTCATGATCACTTGCGTGTACTCATGCAGGCTGGGGCGTTCCAGCTCCCGGTCGAGCAGCTGCGCCGCGCCGCGGATGCCACCCAAGGGGTTCTTGATCTCGTGCGCAAGGTTGCGTATCAGCTCGCGGGTGGCCTGGCTCTGGTCGAGCAGGCGCTCTTCGCGTGCGATCTTGAGCTGCTTATCGATATGGCGGAATTCGAGCAGCAGTTCGCCAAGGCCCGCGACA
>JBGQGU010000594.1:0-2247 GCA_041497655.1 Gammaproteobacteria bacterium | reverse complement strand
GTCTGCAGCAGCTTCACCACCGGGGCTTCCTCGAGCCCCGGCGTGAGCGCCAGCACGCCGAAGTCCACCACGGTGGTTTCCCCGAGCTCGGCCTGGAGCTCCTGCGCGAAACCGCTGATCTGCTCGGTGCGCCGGTAGGTCTGGTCGATGGTGCGCATCAGCTCGGATCCCATGACCACGACGATGTCGATGTCGCGCTTGAGGATCCTCACGATCTCGTCGTACGCCGAGAGGTCGGTGGGATCGGCCATGCCGACCTTGTAGGTCGCGCCGGCGTCGTCGAGCACCAGCGCGCGGTAGCGGCGCGCCATCGACTCCGGCAGCTTGAGCGTCACCTCGCGCTTGAGGTTGAAAAACTTGAGGTTGACGTAGGGGATACTGAGCTGGCGGGCGAGCGCCTCCGAGATCTGTTCCTCGGTGACGAACCCCTTGTCGATCACCACGCGGCCGAGCCGGCGCCCGCTTTTCTTCTGGTCGTCGAGCGCGCTCTTCAACTGCTCCTCGGTGAGCAGCTTCTGCTGGATGAGTATCTCGCCGAGACGGATCTTTTCAGGCCGCCCCATCCGCGCCTCCGGAAAAGTTCAAGTTGGTCGCCATGTCAGCGCTACATCCCTTTGATATGTAAGGATATCTTGTTTTTCAGCCGGCAGCAACCCGTGTCTGCCTGAAATTGTGCTCTGAGCGGAGGCCAGCAGCCCTGTACTCCGCCGCAGGCAGGCCGGGGAGTGAGCGATTGCGGGTGAACAAGGAGCCACCACTAATATTCGCTTTTCTGTTCGCGCGCCAGAAGTTCCTGCACCGCGGCGCGCGCCTGCCGCGGATCGTCGAGGACCCGGCACACCGCGCGCGTGATCGGCATCTCGACCGCGAGCTTCTGCGCCAGGCCCGCGACGGCGCGTGCCGTGTGCACGCCCTCCGCGATGTGCCCGAGCCCGGCGAGTACCGCGTCGAGCGGCGTGCCGCGGGCGAGCGCCAGCCCCACCCTGCGGTTGCGCGAGAGGTCCCCGGTTGAGGTAAGTATGAGATCGCCGGCGCCGGCGAGCCCCATGAAGGTCTCGGCGCGCCCGCCAAGCGCCACGCCAAGCCGCGTCATTTCGGCCAGCCCGCGGGTGATCAGCGCGGCGCGTGCGGAGAGCCCCAGTTCGAGCCCATCGCTCACTCCAGCAGCGATCGCTATCACGTTTTTCACCGCTCCCGCCGCTTCCACGCCGGCAACGTCCTCGCTCAGGTAGACGCGCAGCGTCGCCCCGTGCAGGGCGCGGGCAGCATTCCGCGCGAAGCCGGAATCGCTCGAGGCCAGCGTGAGCGCGGCAGGCAGTCCCCGCGCGACTTCTTCCGCAAAACTCGGCCCCGAGAGGACGGCACGCGGCACGCTGTCCGGAAGCTCCTCGGCGCAGATCTGGTGCGGCAGCTTGGCCTGCCCGTTCTCGAAACCCTTGCAGAGCCAGACGAGGGGCACACCGTGGGCCGTCGCGCGCACCGCGCGCAGCGTGGCCCGCAGACCGTTGGTCGTCACCGCCACCAGCATCAGTTCCGCGCCGTCGAGCGCGCGCGCCAGGTCATCCTCCAGCATGAGTGCCGGCGGCAGACTGTAGCCGGGGAGATAGCGCAGGTTGATCCGGCCCGCGCGCAGCGCTGCGACATGGGCTGCATCGCGGGCCCACAGGCGCACCTCGTGGCGCGCGCACAAGTTGATGCTGATCGACGTGCCCCAGGCGCCGGCGCCGAGTACCGCGATTTTCATGCAGAGTTCCGAGTTCCAGGTTCAAGGTTCAAGGCTCAAGGCTCAAGGCTCAAGGTTTTGACAGCGCGAGCTTCCGCCCGCTACTTTGAACTTGGAACTTTGAACTTGGAACCTTGAACTTTGAACTCAGGCGCCCCACACCTGCGCCACCCGGACGTAGCCGGACTGGCCGTCGCGGTGCCGGACCCGCAGCCAGCCGCCGCTCGCCACCTCCAGCAGCTCGAGTAGCACGTTTTGCTGGGCCTGGAACGCGACCGGCGCATTGTCGTCGGCTGCCTCACGCACCTGCGCCAGCGGCATCCTGACCACGACGGTACGCTTGTCGGAGAGCTGCTTGCTTTCGATCCAGGTCAACTCACCGGCGGCGTCACGCACCTTGCTCCATCCTTCCACCACGACCAGGACTTCGACCGGGTAGCCGTGGCTCACCACGTAGAGCTTCTTCGCCTTGGCTGAGGGCGCGTCGTAGAGCACCGCGGCATTCTCCGCCACCGAGCGGAACT
>JBGQGU010000593.1:0-2252 GCA_041497655.1 Gammaproteobacteria bacterium | reverse complement strand
GCCGGTCAATGCGCCCAGGCCGGGGCGATGCTCGCCAATATCCACGTGGCCGGCGCTTCGTACGCCGGAAGGATCGACAATCCGCGCGGGCCGAAGTGGTGGAAGTCGGTGCTGCCCCGGATCGTGCCGTTCCTCGGCGCGAAGGACGCTGCGCTATTGCGCCGGGAAGTGCGATTCCAGTCGAGATTCCGCCTTCAGGGATTGCCGACTGGGGCGGTCCACGCCGATCTGTTCCGGGACAATGTGCTGTTCGAGGACGGGCGCATATCGGGCGTAATCGACTTCTATTTCGCCTGCACCGGCGTCCTTCTTTATGACGTCGCAATCACGGTCAACGACTGGTGCGTGCTCGAAGGCGGCCGGCTCGATGACGGCCGCGCGGCGGCGCTGCTGGCGGCCTACGGCAGGGTCCGTCCGTTCACCGCGGCCGAGCGCAGCGCGTGGCCGGCGATGCTGCGCGCGGGAGCGCTGCGGTTCTGGGTATCGCGCCTGTACGACTTCTACCTCCCGCGCCCGGGAGTACTGACGCACGCCAAGGACCCGGGGCATTTCCGCGCGATACTGGCGGGGCACATTGCGCGCGGCAGGCGCCTGCCGCAACTAGCAGGCCGGGCGGCATGATGGAAGCGCGCGTAGTCGCAGCAGGAAGAGGCTGGCAGTGGCTCGTTGAAGGATTCGGCCTGTTCCGGAAGAGCCCGGCCATGTGGATGGCGCTGACCATCGTGCTCGCACTGCTATGGACGGGGTCGCTCATCATCCCGGTGCTGGGTCCGCTGCTGTTCAACCTGCTGTCGCCGGTGCTGTTCGCGGGATTGATGATCGGGTGCCGCGCACTCGAGAACGGCGAGCCGCTGGAAATGGCGCACCTGTTCGCGGGCTTCAAGCAGCAGGCCGCGCCGCTGGTGACCGTCGGCGGCGTCTACCTGGTGGGAACCGTCATCGTGGTGGGCATCGTGCTGGTCATCGCCGGTGGCTCGATGCTGCCCTCGGTGCTGTCGAAAGCGGGGACCGACATCGAGACGCTGCGGGAGGCGGCGCGCAGCGTGGCGCTCGCCTTCGCCGTCGGGGCCGCAGTTTACCTGCCGCTCCTCATGCTGATCTGGTTCGCGCCGCTGCTCGTGGTGTTCAACGGGCTGGCGCCGGTGGCGGCGATGAAGCTTTCGTTCACGGCGTGTGTGAGGAACATGCTGCCATTCCTGGTGTACAGTGCGGCGATCCTGCTGCTGTGGCTCGCTCTCTCGCTGCCCGCGGTGCTGGGCACCATCGGCGGGCTGCTGGTGATCGCGCTCCTCGTGTCCTCGATCCCGGTACTGATCTGCTCGATCTACACGAGCTACAAGGACATCTTCGCCGAGAGGAGTTTGTCGGCCAGGAGTCCGACAAACTCCTGATTTAAGATCCTCGGGCGGTTCTCTTTATAGCAGCCTGCCGAACGGCAAGAGCCGGCAGGCTGCTATGCGGGTAGCAGCTTCGCGTACTCCAGCATCAGCCACTTCAGCCCGCTCGTCCTGAAGTTCACCTGCACGCGGGCGTCGGGACCCCGCCCTTCCGCGCTGACGATGACCCCGGCGCCGAAACTGGGATGAATAACACTTTGCCCAACACGCCACCGCGCGTCGGGTTCAACGTTCCGGGTTCCCGGTTCCAGGTTCGGAGTCCCGGATCCTGGGTGCCGTTGTGCCAACTTTGAACTTTGAGCTTTGAACATGGAACTGCGGTTGATGCGTCGCATCAACGGCTCGGGAATTTCGTGGAAGAAGCGCGAGGCGATGCCGTAGCGCGTCTGGCCATGCAACAGCCGGCTTTGCGCAAACGACAGGTAAAGCCGGCGGCGCGCGCGCGTCAGCGCGACGTACATCAACCGCCGTTCCTCCTCGATGCCGTCGGCTTCCGCCAGGCTGTTCTCGTGCGGGAACAACCCCTCCTCCAGGCCGCTCACGAACACGCTGTGGAATTCCAGACCTTTCGCCGAGTGCACGGTCATGAGCTGCAACGCGTCGGCGCCGGCGCCCGCCTGGTGCTCGCCCGCTTCCAGCGCGGCATGGGCGAGGAACGCCGTCAGCTCATCGGGTTCGTCCATGCCCGCGGCCTCGCCCGCCGGCTGCACGTTGCGTTCGGCGACAAACGTCGCTGCGGCGTTGATGAGCTCCGAGAGATTCTCCAGGCGGTCGGCACCCTCCTTCTCAGCCTGGTAGTGCGCCTTGAGCCCGCTCATCTCGATCACGTGCTCGATCACTTCCGGCAGGGGCAAG
>JBGQGU010000592.1:0-2263 GCA_041497655.1 Gammaproteobacteria bacterium | reverse complement strand
GCGGTCCGTGGCGATCCACTTCTCCAGGTGCGGCTGCGCGTCCGCGAGCCGGGCCTGGTTGACCAGCAGCGCTGCGATGAGCTGGCGCGCCTGCGCCGAGCCCGGGTCGGCCTGCAGCCAGATGCCCGCCGCCTCCAGCGCCGCGGAGCTGAAGCGCGCGTTCCACGCCACCTCGGCGGCGCGCTGCGCGATGCGCGGGTCGCGCGTTTCGCGCGCGAGCTCGAGATAGGTCTGCACCGCGATGTGGGGTTGGCCGCGCTGCAGCGCGACCTCCGCCATCATCATCTTGAACAGCAGCTCCTCCGAGAGCTCGACGCCGGGCAGCGGCGGGCGGCGCGGCTCAGGCTTGGCCACCACCACGCGCGGCGGCCTCGCCTCGCCCTGCGCAGGCGCCTCATCCTGCGGGGCGCGCGACGGCTCCTGCGCGCAGGCGGCAAGCGCCGCGCACGCCGCAAGCACGATGAGGCGATACGCGGTCATGAGCCGGGAGGGGGAAAACGAGAGGATGATGGGTGGCGCGCTGGGCGGGCCAGCAGCTTCATTAACAGCTACATATTAGGTATATTTCATGCACTCCACAAGCGCGAGCAGCTTGTCGGGCTTTCACCCCGACAAGCTGCTAAATTGAATAACAGGTTGCGACGGATTGCAGTCATCGTGAATGGCGTCATGACACCAAGTCCGACAGGCTGCTAGTCGACACGATGCCGGAACAGGAAGCAGTCAGCACCATCTCCGCGCGGGGCCTGACCCGCCGCTTCGGCAATCACATCGCGGTCAACGACATCACGCTCGAGTTGCGGCGCGGCGAGGTGCTCGGTTTTCTCGGGCCAAATGGCGCCGGCAAGACCACCACCATGCACATGCTGACCGGGAACCTCGCGCCCTCGCGCGGCGAAATCAGCATCTGCGGCATCGACCTCCTGGAGGAACCGGCCGCGGCCAAGGCGCGCATCGGCTACCTGCCGGAAGTGCCGCCGCTCTACCGCGAGCTGACCGTCGACGAGTACCTTCAACTCGCGGCGAAGCTGCACCGGGTGCCGCGCGCGCGCCGCGGCGACGCGGTCGGCACCGTCAAGCAGCGCTGCGGCCTCGCCGAGTCCGGCAGAAAGCTGATCGGGACGCTTTCCAAGGGCTACCAGCAGCGCGTCGGCATCGCGCAGGCGATCATCCACTCGCCCGATGTGGTGGTGCTGGACGAGCCTACGGTCGGCCTCGATCCCAACCAGATCCGCGAGATCCGGGCGCTGATCCGCGAGCTCGGCGGCGCGCACAGCGTGATCCTGTCCACCCACATCCTGCCGGAAGTGGAGGCGCTGTGCGACCGCGTCCAGATCATGCATCACGGCGAGCTGGTCTACAGCGACACCATCGCCGCGCTCAAGCATTTCGAAAGCGGCGCGACCATGCTGGTGGGGCTGCGCCGCCCGCCGCCGCCTGCCGAGCTCGCGGCGTTGCCGGGAGTGGCGTCCGCAGGCGCCGTCGAGCCGACGCTGTACCGCATCCAGTTCGCCGCGGGCGAGGATCCGACCGATGCGCTGGTGAAGACCGCCGCGGCGCGCGACTGGGGTCTTTATCAGCTGAAACCGGCTCAGACCAGCCTGGAGGACGTGTTCGTCCACCTCACCCGCCGTGAAGAAGGCTAATAAGTGTTGAATTTTGAGTGTTGAGTGTTGAGTTAACGAGACCCGCAACGCACATCCATAACTCAGCACTCAAAACTCAACACTCAAAACTCGATCATGATCTTTACGATCGCAAGCAAGGAGCTGAAAACGCTGTTCGCCTCGCCGCTGGCGTGGGTGGTGCTCACGGTGATGCAACTCATCGTTGGCTATGCCTTTCTGCGGCGCCTCGATGATTTTCTCCAGCTGCAGCCGCAGCTCGCGCAGATGGGGAGCCCGCCCGGCGTCACCGAGCTGGTAGCGGGTCCCGTCTTCGGCACGGCGGCGGCAGTGCTGCTGTTCGCGATACCGATACTCGCGATGCGCCTGGTCGCGGAGGAGCGCCGCAACCAGACCATGGTGCTGCTCATGTCGGCGCCGGTTTCGATGACCGAGATCGTGCTCGGCAAGTTCCTCGGCCTGGCCGCGTTCCTGGTGGGGATCGTGGCATTGACCGCCTTGATGCCGCTCTCGCTCGCCGGCACGGCGCGGCTCGACTACGGAATGCTCGCAGGCCTCGCGGCCGGGCTCGTGCTGCTCGCCGCGGCCTTCGCCGCGGTGAGCCTGTTCGTGTCCTGTCTCACGGTGCACCCGGTGGT
>JBGQGU010000591.1:0-2266 GCA_041497655.1 Gammaproteobacteria bacterium | reverse complement strand
TACGCCAAGGACCGGGTGAAGGAGTTGAAACTCTCCGGCCCCGGCAAGGTGCGAGTCAACCAGTCGGGCTGCCTCGACCGCTGCAAGGAAGGGCCGGTGATGGTCGTCTATCCCGAGGCCGTGTGGTACACCTACGTGGACCGGGACGACATCGACGAGATCATCAACGAGCATCTCATCCACGGCCGCATCGTCGCGAGGCTGCGCATTTAGCATACGTTCCTCGTTCCTCGTTTCTCGCCAAACCCCCTCTCGCGAGTCGCCGGGATCGACCCGATCAACAGTCACGAGCAACGAGAAACGAAAGACGAGTCACTCTTTCAGGCTGATGCCCCCGATCGAGGTCCGCCCAATGCCGGCGTCGTCGCTTGCCCGAGTGATGATCGAGGGGCCGGCGGGCGCAATCGAGACCGACGTCAACGATCCCGGCGGCGCGCGCCGCGGCATCGCGCTGATCGCGCACCCCAACCCGCTGCACGGGGGCACCAAGGACAACAAGGTAGTGACCACCCTCGGCAAGGCGTTTTTTGCCCTTGGCTACGTCGCGGCACGGCCCAACTTCCGCGGCGTCGGCGCCTCCGCGGGCGGCCATGACGAGGGCCGCGGCGAAACCGAGGATCTGCTCGCCGTCGCGGGTCACCTGAGGCGTCAATACGGGGAGCTCCCGCTGCTCCTTGCCGGCTTCTCCTTCGGCGGCTTCGTGCAGATGCGGGTGGCGAAGCGCGTGCACGCCCGATCCCTGGTGCTGGTGGCCGCGGCGGTGAACCGCTTTTCCGCCGAGACGGTGCCGCCCGAAACGCTGGTGATCCACGGCGAGCTGGACGACGTAGTGCCGCTTGCTGCGGTGCTCGACTGGGCGCGCCCCCAGAACCTGCCGGTCGTGGTGGTCCCGGGCGGCGACCATTTTTTTCACGGACGGCTCAACCTGCTGGCCGATATCGTCACTCGATTTTTCCGCCGCCCGGCAGCGGAAACACGAGCGGCGCAGGCCTGAATGAACATTCGACGTCCCGTTTATTTGCGCGCCGCGGGCTTGCGGAAACGCTATGGCGAGCACGAGGTGGTGGCCGGCATAGACCTCGCGCTCGAAGCCGGGGAGTGCTTCGGTCTCCTCGGGCCCAACGGCGCGGGCAAGACCACGACGCTGCGCCTGTGCCTCGGGCTGATTGACCCGGACGGCGGCGAGATCGAGGTGCTCGGACTGCCGGTGCCGCAGAAGGCGCGTGAAGCGCGGCGCCGCATCGGCGTCGTGCCGCAGGCGGACAATCTCGATCCCGATTTCACCGTGGAAGAGAACCTGCTGGTGTACGGCCGCTACTTCGGCCTCGGCGAAGCGGAGGTCCGCGCGAGCATACCCGCCCTGCTCGACTTCGCCGGGCTCGGCGCGCGCGCCGCATCGCGCATCCAGGCGCTGTCAGGCGGCATGAAGCGGCGGCTCATGCTGGCACGATCGCTCGTCAACGATCCCGACCTGATCTTTCTCGATGAGCCGACCACCGGGCTCGACCCGCAGGCGCGGCATCTCATCTGGGAGCGGCTGCGGCGGCTGCTGGCACAGGGCAAGACCATATTCCTGACCACCCACTTCATGGACGAAGCCGAGCGCCTGTGCCACCGGCTCGCCATCATGGACCGCGGTCGCATCATCTCGCACGGCGCACCGCGCGAGTTGATCGCGCGCAACATCGAGCCGCAGGTGGTTGAAGTCTACGGCGACGGGGCCGAGCGCTGGGGGCGCGAGTTCGGCCAGGCGCGCAGCGAACGCTGCGAGCAAGCGGGCGAGACCGTGTTCTGCTACACGCACGATGCCGCCCCGCTGGTCCAGGATCTCGAGCGCCGGGAGGACCTGCGCTACCTGCACCGCCACGCCAACCTGGAAGACGTCTTTCTCAAGCTGACCGGCCGCGAGCTGAGGGACTAGCGAAATGGGTGATTCGTTTCTCGTTTCTCGTTTCTCGTTTCTCGTAGCTTGCCACTCCTGATTCGTAATCATTCCCGGCGAGCCGCCAGTCACGAGCAACGAGTAACGAGCAACGAGTCACTTTTTGATTGGCAGAAGTGAGGAGCTGACATGAACGCGAAGACGCTCGCAGTACCCGATTTCAGCCTGCGCCACCTCCACGTCTGGCGCCGCAACTCCCTCGTGTGGCGCAAGCTCGCGATCCCCTCCATGCTCGGCAACCTCGCCGATCCCATGCTCTACATGTTGGGGCTGGGTTACGGGCTCGGCGCAATGATCGCGGACGTTGGCGGCATGCCCTATATC
>JBGQGU010000590.1:0-2269 GCA_041497655.1 Gammaproteobacteria bacterium | reverse complement strand
TCATCTCCGACTTGACCGTGGCCGCGAGCGTTTCCGGCGGGCTGCCGAGCGGCTCCATGCCGGCCGCGAAGAACTTCTCCTTGACGTCGGCGCGCTGCAGGAACGGCACGATCTCCCGGTTGAGGCGGGCGACGACGGCCTCCGGCGTCCGCGCCGGGGCGAAGATGCCCTGCACCGACACCAGCTCGTAGCCGGGCAGGCCCCCGGCAGCGACCGTCGGCAGACCGGGCAGCAGCGCGGAGGGCTTCGCGCTGGTCACCGCCAGCGCCCGCAGCCGTCCCGACTTCATGTGCGGGGCCACGGCGCCGGCGTTGGCGAAGAACAGCTGCACCTCGCCGCTCATCAACTCGGTGAGCGCCAGCCCGCCGCTCTTGTAGTTCACGCGCACCATGTCGGCGCGCACCATGGACTTGAACAATTCCGCCGCAAGGAAGCCCGAGCCGCCGATGCCCGAGGTGGCGTAGTTCAGCGCGCCCGGCCGGGCCCGGATCAGGGCGATCAGCTCCTTGACCGACCTGACCGGCAGCGAGGGGTGCACCACGAGGATGTTGGGCGAGGTGACCACCAGCGTGACCGGGGCGAAGTCCTCCACCGGGTCGTAGGGCGTCTTGCGCAGGAACGGCGTGATCCAAAGCGGGGCCGCGGATAGGCACAGGGTGTAGCCGTCGGGCGGGGATTTCGACACGATCTCCGCCGGCAGGTTGCCGCTGCCGCGGTTGTCCACGATGATCTGCTGGCCCAAGGCGGGCGACACGCCCAGCGCGATCAGCCGGGCCGCGAAGTCGCCGCCGCTGCCGACCCCGGTGACGACCATTCGAATCGGCTTGGCGGGGTAGGCCTGGGCGAAGGCCGCGCCGGCGCCGCACAACGTCCCGGCAACCGCGAGCAGTCCCGCCACAAAGCCGGCTTTCATGACGATGCCTCCTTGCTCGAACTGGAAAAAGGATTTGCGCGATGGGCGGGAACGATTATAGATCGTCAGTCATCATCCGTCCGTCGTCGGCCGTCAGTCGCCACCGATTCTAGATCGTCCGCCTTCGCCGCTCCCGCACCATCTCGTCGAGGGCGCGGATGACGGTCTCCAGGTCGGTGAGGTTCGGATTCACCGCGAGCGCGCGCCGGAAGTACTCGATCGCCTTTTCGTGTTCTTCCAGGCGAACGTAGATCTGCCCGTAGCCTGACAGCGCGCCGAAGTGCTGCGGGTTTCGCTTCATCACCTCGTCGCAGTCGGCAAGCGATTTGCGCATGTCGCCAGCCAGGAAATACGCGGTCGCGCGCTTGTTCCACCCCTCCGCGAAGTCCGGGGTGCGCTCGATCACCGCGGTGAAGATCTCGATCGCCCGCGGGTAGCGGCGCGCGTTCATCTCGGCAATGCCGCTCTCCAGCAACCGGTCGGTTTCCGCGTCCCCCGAGCGGCCCCATACGAGCCAGACGGCATGTCCGGCGATGTCGCGCACGATGGGATTCTCGTCGGAGAGGCGCTTCACCAGCAGCGGCCCGTCGGCGGCCAGTCCGTTGCGCCCGAAATAGACGACGCCCGCGAGGCGGAAACGGGCGTTAGCGTCCTCGAGCGCCTTGAGCGCCGCAGCCCGTGATTCCAGCTCCGGAAACGGCGGCTGGGCGGCCGCGACCAGCGCCAGAGACGCAGCGAGAAGCAGCGCAACGATACGTGGCATGGTCGAGCGAGCTCGGTAAGGAACGAGTATTGAGTATGCCGAAAAACTGTGGATCGTGATTCGTGAGCCGCAATTCGACTCGTTCGCTAGCGCCGGGTCGGCCCCGCGCCAGGCATTGATCCGGAAGTGCCCGGTGATGGGTGACCGGATTAGTTGTCAGTTGGCAGCCGTCAGTTTTCAGCCGTCAGCGGTCAGCCGTCAGTAAGCAGCAACTGCAAACTGTCAACTGCAAACTGCCCACTGCAAACTGCCAACTGATCGCTGCAAACTGCAAACTTATCTTCCCTCATCCCTCATCCTTGCTATTTCGCCAGGCCCAACTCGCTCAGCACCGCGGTGAGTTGCGCGTGCTCGGCGTCCATCCGCTTGCGGGTGTCGCGGCTGTTGAGGTAAGTGGCCTCGACCATCCTCGATTCCAGATCCTGCTTCCACTCCGGCAGCCGGGCCAGCCGGCCGAACACCTCGTCCCAGTAGAGGACCTGCTGCTCGCTCATGCCCCTGGGCCCGACGACGCTGCGCCAGTTGGCCGACACCGCGCGTATGCCCAGCTCCATCCAGGTCGGGACGGCCGCCAGGTCGCCGGCCAGCCGCTG
>JBGQGU010000589.1:0-2280 GCA_041497655.1 Gammaproteobacteria bacterium | reverse complement strand
GATCGACCCCGCGGCACGCATGCCGGCCGGGCACCTGTGGAAGGGCACGCCGATCAAGCTCGAGACCGAGTTCGTGATCGAGCGCAAGCTTAAGCCCGCGCTCACCAGCGTCGGAAACACGCTCGCCGAAGTGGTGAAGGCGCAAGTCTACTTGCGCGACGTCAATGACATCCCGGCCTTCAATGAAGTGTGGGCGAAGCACTTTCCGAAGGCGCCGCCCGCCACCACCATCATCACCACCGCCACGCCCGGCTTCATCTGCGAGGCCGGCCGCATCGAGATCAACACCATCAGCCTGCGTCGCGGCGGCCGCACCCGGAAACAGGTGATCGATGCCGGCGTGCCCACGGCCTACGCCGGCCACGTGCAGGCAATCCGCGCCGGCGACCTGCTGTTCCTGTCCGGGCTGATGGCGGTGGACGCGAGTGGAGTGCTTGCCCCGTCGGCGCGCATCGATCCGCGCCAGCCGTACTTTGGCAGCGCCGTGCAACTGCAGATGGACACCCTCCTCGCCCAGGCGCAGCGCATCTGCCGCAAGGCCGGCACCTCGCTCGCCAACGTGGTGCGCGCGCAGCAGTTCCATACGAGTCTTGCCGACTTCAACGGCGCCTGGCAGGTCTGGCAGCACCATTTGCCGGGCCGACACCTGCCGTTCTCGGCGATCGAAGTGCCGGCGCTCGGCGTTCCGGGCGCGGTCGTGATGCTGGATCTCTGGGCGTATGTTCCCTGAAAGGAAGACCATGAAACCAAGCTCGTTGACTCCCGTCCGTTTCCACAGCCGCGTCTTGACGGTGCTGCGTACGCTGGCCGTCGCCGCACTGGTGGCGCCCGCATTGGCGCCGGCGCAGGCGCCCGATACGGCCGCCGGCTATCCGCCGCAGCAAATCCGCTTCGTGGTCCCCTTCACGGCGGGCGGCGGCACGGATGTCATCATGCGCATCGTCGCGAAACACCTGTCCGACAACTGGAAGATCACCGCGCTGGTCGATAACCGGGTGGGCGCCGGCGGCGTCGTCGGTTCGCAGTACGTCACGACGCAGAAGCCGGATGGCCGCACCTTCCTCGCGGTGGCAAGCGCGTTCGCCGTGCGCGCCGCGATCGACCGCAGCCTGCCCTACGACGCGACGCGCGATTTCTCCGGGGTCGGGCAGATGGCGCGTTCCCCGAGCTTCATGGTCGTAGCGACCTCGCACGGCTTCAGCTCGCTCAAGGAGCTGATCGCGTACGCCAAGAAGCAGCCCGCCGGAATTTTCTACACCTCGGCCGGTGTCGGCAGCACCGCCCATCTGCATGCGGCCGCCGTGGCGCATCTCGCAGGCATCAAAGCCGACCATGCACCGCAGCGCGGCACGCCGGAAGCGGTCAACGAAGCGATGACGGGACGGGTGCTCTACGCGTTCGCGCCGGGCCCGAACGCGATCCCGCTCGCGAGGGCGGGCAAGCTGCAGATCCTGGCGACGACGTCACCGGCCGGCGCCCGTTTCCTGCCGGGCATACCGAGCCTCGCGCAAGCGGGATTGCCCGGATACGAGGGCGACGACTGGTTCGGCGTGTTCGCGCCGGCCGGCACGCCGCTGCCGATCCGGGAGCGCGTGTCGAAGGAAATGGCGCGCATCCTCGCGCTCTCCGAGGTTCGCGAGCGCCTGTTCATTCTCGGCGCGGAGCCGGTGTCGAGCCCGCCGGCGAAATTCGAGGCCTTTGCGCGCGACTACATCGCCCGCACGCGCAAGCTCGGCGACGCTATCGGCATCAAGCCGCAGTAAGAAAGCTTCTTCCCCCTTGCGGGGGAGGATTGAGATGAGCTTCCTCCCCCCTTGCGGGGGAGGACTAAGGTGGGGGGACAGAAATGGGCACCATCGAAGCGCGCCTGAAAAAGCTGGGCTACGAGCTGCCGCCGCCGTTCGTGTTCCCGAAGAACAACCGCACGGGATGCACCCAGGCCGGCACGCTGCTCCTGCTGTCGGGGCACGGGCTCAACCTGCCGAAGCTGCCCAATGTCCGGCAGACCGGCAAATTCGGCGCGGACATCACGGTCGAGGAAGGCTACGCGACCGCGCGCGCGGTTGCCCTCACCATGATGGCTACGATCAACGCGCATTGTGGCGACCTGGACCGCGTGAAGCGCGTGCTGCGCCTGTTCGGTATGTGCAACTGCACGCCGGACTTCGCCCAGCAACCGCAGGTCATCGACGGCGCCTCTGATCTCTTTTTCGAGCTCTGGGGTCCCGAGTTCGGGAAGCACGCCCGCTCGGCGGTGGGGCACGCTGCGCTTCCGCGTGG
>JBGQGU010000588.1:0-2291 GCA_041497655.1 Gammaproteobacteria bacterium | reverse complement strand
TGCACCGGCAGCCCGACCAGCGCCGCCAGCGCGACGTCGCGGGTGCGCGCAAGCAGCTTTTCCAGCGCCGCCTCGGCCGCGCCGATCAGCGCCTGCTGGTGGAACAGGTCCTCGCAGCTATAGGCGGAGAGCCCCAGCTCGGGGAACACGGCGAGCACCGCCTTCGCGCGCGCCGCCTGCCGCATCAGCTCGAGCGTGCCCTCGAGGTTGTGCGCCGGGTCGCCGACGCGCACCCGCGGCGTCGCGACCGCCACGCGGGCGAAGCCGTGGCGGTAGAGGTTGAAAAAGTCGTTGCGTGCGGCCATCTCCGGCTATTTTAGCGCACCTGGGCTATGGTATGCTAAGCCATATGTTGCTCCTCTCCGACAAAGTGCTGCTCGAGGGCGGGCTGCTCGAGATCGAGCTGCACGACGGCCTGCGCTACCGGCTGCGCTACGGCCGGCGCTCCGGGGAGCTGATCGAGTACCGCGACGGCGTGCGCACGGTGCGCGGGCACGCGGCGCCGTACGATTTCCGCTCGGTCGAGCAGCTGCGCTATGACTTCGAGAAGGATGTCGCGGAGGCTTGAGCTGCGCGTCGGCCCGGCCGGCGACGCGCTCGACCGCTTCGAGGCCGCGTGGAATCGCGTCGCCGGGGGGCACGCCATGGCACCGCTGCGGGTGCTCACGGTGGCGAGCCTGCCGCTGCTGCTGAAGACGCTCACCCCGGCGCGCTGGCAGTTGATCGAGCGGCTCGCGCATGACGGGCCGGTCTCGATCTACGAGCTGGCGAAGCGGCTCGGGCGCGACTACAAGAACGTGCACACCGACGTCGTGCGGCTCGCCGAGCTCGGCCTGATCGAGCGGCGCGCGGACGGCACGGTCGCGGCCGCTTGGGACGCGGTGCACGCCGAGCTGCGGCTGGGCGCCTGAGCTACGGCAAAGCTCTATCTTTCTGCGTTGAGCGCGAGCCAGCGTTGCGCCGATCCCTTGAGCCGTTCGCGGTCCGCAGGCGCGAGGCCTGCGGGATCGAAGCGGTGGCGGTAATGCAGCGACGCGAGCTCGATCAGTTCCGACTCCCGCATGCCCTCCGGCAGCCCGGGGCCGATGCGCGCGAGCCACTCCATCACGGTCTCGCCCGAGCCGCGCGGCAGGCCGATGCGGGCCAGCGCGCGCTCGACCAGGAAAAACTCCGAGTCGCCGCCGGCCGCTCCGGTTCCGGTCTTCTCCCCGCGCTGTCCCCGATCACCGATCATGATGAGGCGGCGCTGGCGGTAGAGACGCCAGCCGAACCACGCCGCGAGCAGTAGCGCGACCCCCGTCCAGAGCGCAGTCGTTGCAGCCTCGTTGCGCGCGCCGGCTGTAATCTGCGACAGGCGGAAGCGCGTCCACGACCACAGGTCCGCGAGCGGCGACCACCACGACGACGCGGCATCGTCTTCGACGCTCGCCCACGCGGCGGGTGTGGTATCTACGTCCCGCCACGCCCCGTTCACGTAGGCTTTCACCCACGCATGCGCGTGGCGGACGCGCACGACGTAGGCATTTTCGAGCCGGCTGTACTCCTGCGCCGAGAATCCCGTGGCGTAGCGCGCCGGCACGCCGGCGGCGCGCAGGAGCAGCGCGGTCGCCGTGGCGAAGTACTCGCAATGGCCGGCGCGCGTGCGAAGCAGGAAATCGGCGAGCGCCGGGCGTTCCCGCGTTGCGGGCGTCCGATACGTGCTGTAGGCGAAGCCGCGCGCAAAGTGCGCCTCGACCGCGGCGATGGCGCTCTCGGCGGACAAGCCCGGCAGGCCCAGATCGTCCGCGAGCCGGGCGAGGAGCGCCTGCTCGCTTTTCGGAACGCGCAGATCATCCTCGCTCGGGGCGTCGTCGGTCGCGGCCGCGGGATCCGCCCACGCAGCATAGGAAAAGAACCCGGGTGGTGACTCAGCCTGCACCGTGCCGAGCCCGTTCCGCTTGAGGCCGAGCGCTTCCAGCCCGCGCACTTCCACCGTGCCGCGCGGCAGGCTCAGGACCGGGTTGCCGCGCGGCGAGTGGTCGAAGACCGTCACGCGAACGGACGGCGAGCTTCCTTTGGCGAGCACCCAGCGCGACCGGCCATCCGGCAGTCGCGGCTCGAGCGGCGCATTGCGCGCCGACCACGTCATGCCGAAATAACTGTTGTAGCTTGCGCGGTGCAGCAGCAGCGGCAGGCGAATTCCGCCCTCGGTCCGCACGCGCAGCACGATGGCGTCGTCGTGCTTGAGCTCACCGATGTGGCCGAGGTCGGTGCGGCTGCGGTAGGGATCGGCGCGCGAGCCGCTCGCGTCG
>JBGQGU010000587.1:0-2291 GCA_041497655.1 Gammaproteobacteria bacterium | reverse complement strand
CGAGGGAAAAAGCTCTTGCGGACATGAGAAATAAGTGTTTCCACTCGACACCCGACACCCGACACTCGTCACCCATCACTCGGGCTTGATGCCCGCCAGCTTCACCAGCTTTCCCATCCGCTCGTAGTCTTCGCGGATCAGCTTGCCGAAATCCTCCGGCGAGCCGATGGCGGGCTCTTCGCCCAGCTCGAAGTAGGGCTTGCGGACTTCCGCTGAATTGAGCGCTTCATTCATCACGCGGTTGAATTTCAGGATGACCGATCGCGGCGTCCCGCGCGGCGCAATCACGCCGTTCCAGCCGTAGAAGCGAAAACCCGGCACGCCGGACTCGGCGATGGTCGGCAGATCCGGCGTGACCGACGAGCGCTTGTCGCCGCCTGTCGCCAGGCATCGTACTCGGCCGGCCCGCACGTGCGGCATCGCCGCGCTGAGCGGCGCGACCACGAAAGCCACCTCTCCCTGCGCCACGGCCGCCATGTTCGCCGCGCCCTTGTACGGCACATGGTTGACGGTGATGCCCGCTTGAGTCGCAAACAGGATTCCGCCCAGGTGACTCGTCGACCCGACGCCGGCGGAGCCCATGAGCTGCCCGGGTTTCGCCTTCGCCAGCTCGACAAAATCCCGCACCGTCCTGGCCGGCAGGTTGTTATTGACGCAGATCGCGGTCTGCGCCAGCACGAAATAGCCCACCGGAACGAAATCGCGCAGCGGGTCGAACGGGAGCTTGCGGTAGATGTGCGGCGCGATCGTCAGCATGGAGGCGGCGACTCCGACCAGGGTGTAGCCGTCGGGCGCGGCGCGGGAAGCGATTTCCATTCCAAGGGTACCGCCAGCTCCCGGCCGGTTGTCGACGACCAGTTGCTTTCCGAGCCGTTCGGCAGTGTGGATGAAGGCGATACGACCGAGGAGATCGGTGGTGCTGCCCGGTCCCTGGGGAAGGATCACGCGTATCGGCCGTGCCGGATATTGCTGTGCGCCGGCGGGCACGGTGCCCGCGACCAGGGCGCCGCACAGCAATATCAATGCGGAATGATGAATGATGAATGATGAATTGCGAACCACCGTCGAATCCAAATGTTGTCGAATATCACGCGGCTTCACGCCGGAGCGATAATACAACCATAATGCCATTTAAACGAAAGCCCATGGCTGAGATCATACAGAAGCCGCGTGTTCAGTACGTTTACGATTTCGCGACGCTCGACCGGATTCCGGAAAATCCGACCAGTGCGCAGGTCGCGGCGCGGCGCCTGCTATCCGGCCCCACGCTCAAGACCGGCAAGTCCTCGACGATCGGAGCGGTGCTCACCGGCGGGCGCATCATCCTCACGCTGGGCACCCAGGCCCGCGGGTCGGGCGCCAAGCCGCATACGCATCCCAACGAGCAGTTCAACTACATCGTCCAGGGCACCATGGTGAACGAGATCGAGGGCGAACTGGTGTTCGCGGGTCGCGGGACGTTGCTGCATACACCCACGGCTGCCGTGCACACCGGGCTCGCGTGCCCGGACGAGGACCTGATATTCCTGGCGATAAAAGACACGCGCCACGGCATCGTCGGCCCCCCCGTCGACGGGCAATACACGGGCCCGAATTATCTCCCCGGTTTCGGCACCCGCTCGGATGAGCCGATGAAGTCGACTGCCCAGCTGATTGCCGAAGCGGGGTGCGATCCGGCGGGCGAAAAGACGCAATATGTCTACGATTTCGGCAAACTGGCAGCCAAGCCGGGCCGGGCCTCGAGGGTAAGAGTTGCGCCTGCGGGGCCGCTGCCGTGGTCCGGCGCGACCGGGGCAGTCATCACGGGCGAACTGCTGCACATCGCGGTGCTGCGGTATCCGCGCGGGGCGGCGGTGAACGTGAACTCGAGCCCGGCGGAACGGTTTGCCTTCGTGGCCTCCGGATCGCTGCGCGGCGAAGTCGACGGCCAGGCCGTGACGGTAGGGGAGCGCAGCATCGTGCACGTGCCTTCCGGCATCCCGTATGGTTTCGCTGCGTGGGGCGACGGCGAGGCGCTGGTGGTGATCGCGCAGGACAATCGCTATAGCTTCGCGGCCTAGCAGCGCGAGGCCTTCAACCACCCCGGCGCTTGCGCGCCACCCCTCCTTGAAAAGGAGGGGAGTGCACAATTCATGATGGGTAATTCAAAGCAGGGCTGACCACGAGGATTCGGGACGCGGCATCGAAGTCACTTGCCCCGAGCCGCATTTATTCCACTTTCAGCCCTGCTTCCTTGATGATCTTGCCGTAGCGCTCGTATTCGCGCCGCACGAATCGTCCGAACTCGTCGG
>JBGQGU010000586.1:0-2294 GCA_041497655.1 Gammaproteobacteria bacterium | reverse complement strand
GGGTGAGCAGTCCCGCGCCGATGAGGAACAGATACGGCGCCGCCTGCTGCCACAGCCGCAGCGGGACCTGGAACGCCGCCACACCCACGGCGATGCCAACCGCGACGAACAGCGCTTGCCGCATGAGGTAGTACATCGGCTGGTGCCCGGTCACGCCGCTGCCTTCCGCGATCGCGATCGAGGCCGAATAAACCATCACCAGGCCCAGACCGAGCAGCAGTATCGCGGCCCATACCAGGCCCTGGTCGTATTCGGCAAGCTGCCCGCGCGGCCTGACATCGGTGTAGAACATGCCCTAGTGCCGTTCCAACTTGATTGACCTAATGTCCACGAGGACCCTTCTGCCGAATATCGTGCCTCGATCGCGCATCACAGATAACTCGAAATAGTTGGAACGGCACTAGCCTCCACTCCCCGCGAGACGCCGCACCGCGGCGACGAAAGCCTCCGCCCGGTGCACATAGTTGCGGAACATGTCGTAGCTCGCGCACGCCGGGGACAGCAGCACGGCATCGCCCGCGCGGCTCGCGCGGAACGCGGCCTGCACCGCCTCCTCCATTCCCGCCGCGCGCTCGACAGGCACGCCGCTCGCGGCGATCGCCCGCGCCAGTTGCTCCGCGTCGCGCCCGATCAGGACGACTGCGCGGGCGCGCGCCTTCACCGCGGGCGCGAGCGGCGAGAAATCCTGGCCCTTGCCGTCACCGCCAGCGATCAGCACCACCGGCCGCCTCATGCCGGCGAGCGCCGCCACCGTCGCGCCGACGTTGGTGCCCTTCGAGTCATCGAGGAACAGGACGCCCTCGTGCTCGGCCACCCTCTGCATGCGGTGCGGCAGCCCCCGGAACGAGCGCAGCGCCCGCGCCAGCGCCTCGTCGGGCGCGCCGATCGCATGCGCGAGCGCGTGCGCCGCGAGCGCGTTGGCCGCGTTGTGCAGCCCTGCCAGCGGCAATTCGGACACCGCCATCAGGGAGTGCGGGCCGCGCGCGAGCACTTCGGCCCCGCGCGCGGACCCGATGCCCCATTCCGTTTCGGCGCGGGGCGGCCCGGCGCCGAAAGTGAAAAGGGTGCGGCCGCTGCGCGCCATGCTCATGGACCAGCGGTCATCGCGGTTGAGGACCTGTACGCCGCCGCCCGCGAACACGCGGGCTTTCGCGGCCGCGTAATCGGCCATGCCGTCATAGCGGTCGAAGTGATCTTCGGTGAGGTTGAGCATTGCGGCCGCGGCGGGCTCGAGGCTTGCCGTGCTCTCGAGCTGGAAGCTGGAGAGCTCAAGAACGACGACCTCCGGCGCGGCCGTGCCGTCCTCGATTGCGCCGAGCGCATCCAGCACCGGTGTGCCGATGTTGCCTGCCACCACGGTCTCGCGCCCCGCGGCGCGGCAGATTTCACCTGTCATCGCCGTGACGGTGCTCTTGCCGTTGGTGCCGGTCACCGCGAGCACCTTCGGGGTGACGGGAGCGCGTCGAGGGGTGGAAGAGGGGCCCCGCTCTTTTGCGGGGATCTGACCCCCGACGGCGCGCAGGGCGGCCGACGCGGCTGAATCGGGGGCCCGCGGCGTGCTGTCGGAGGCCGCCGTCGAGGGTCGAGTGTCGAGGGCCTTGAGGGCCTGGGCGAAGAGCTCGACGTCGCCCGCCACCGGCACGCCGCGCTCGATCGCGCGCGCGATCGGCGCCTCGCGGCGGTCCAGTCCCGGGCTGATCGCGATGAGGTCGGCGCCGCGCAGCGTCCCGTCGCTGAAGACGCCGGTCGCGAGCGCGACCCGCGGCAGCTCGCGCGCGAGCCGCGCCGCGTGCGGCGGCTCGGCGCGGCTGTCGGCGACGCGCACGTCGGCCCCGTGCCGCGCGAGCCAGCGCGCCATCGACAGCCCCGTGTCACCGAGTCCCAGCACGACCACCTTTCTTCCGCTCCAGTTCACCTGTCATCAGCGCAGCTTCAACGTCGACAGCCCCACCAGCACCAGCATCATCGTGATGATCCAGAACCCAACTCGTTGATTGTGGCTCCGGCCGCGCTGAGCGCTTAACTTGCTGCGCAAGTTAGCCTTCGCCGAAATCAACTCGCAGTCCGCTTCTCTCATATCCGGTTACCTCAACTTGAGCGTGGACAATCCGACCAGAATGAGCATCATCGTGATGATCCAGAAGCGGACTACGACTTGATTTTCCTTCCACCCCTTCAATTCGTAGTGGTGGTGCAGCGGCGCCATGCGGAAGATGCGCTTGCCCGTCAACTTGAAGGAGGCGACCTGCAGCATCACCGACAGCGTCTCCACCACGAACACGCCGCCCATGATG
>JBGQGU010000585.1:0-2294 GCA_041497655.1 Gammaproteobacteria bacterium | reverse complement strand
GCTGCCGAAAACTTCCACGCGCGTGAAATTGGCGACCGGGGAGCCTGATGCGTGATCGTGGAGCGGCGAGTCCACGCGGAAGCGGTGCGTATCGCCGTGCACGAGCAGCACCTCGCCGTCAAAACCGAGGGTTTCCTTCGCCATCGTGGCCAGCAACTCGCGAAAGCCGAAGTAGCGGCTGGTCGGCGAGACCCACGGATTGGCCTGCATGAATATCACCACGGCCCGCAGCCTCTCCCCGCGCGCAAAATTGAACGACTGCTCCAGCCACCGGGCCACGGCGGCGCTGCGGCTGCGGAATTCTTCCGGCATGTGGCGCGCATTATTGTCTTTACCCGGCACGTTGAGCGTCACGAACAGCACATCCCCGTGACGCCAACGGGCGTGTTCCGGATAATCCGGCGACTGGCGGGCGAGCCTGATCCGCCGCTGCCCGAGACTCTCCTCGCCGCGGGAAAACAGCTCGCGCAGTTTCGCGAGCCGCTCCAGTGGATCATGGCCGCCCGCCTGGAAACCGTGGCAGTCCGTCCATTCGTTGTCGCCCGGCACGAAGACGAATGGATGGCGGACGAGGTCGAACCACTCCCTGCGCTGGCGGAAGAGCTCGTCGCTGCAGGGCGCCCGGGCCGACTTGAAGTCGCCAACGTGGACCACGAAGGCGAGGTCCTCGTTGCTCATGCCGGCCAGCAGGTCGGGGAAAAGCGCCTCCTCGAGTCGCGTGTAAGGCGTATCGCCGAGCGCTCCGAAGGTAAATTCTGCGGCTGAAAGATCGCCGGCAAGAGCGACGCTCAGCGCGAGCCCGGCGATTACGCGGCGGGAAAAGCGTGATTCGTGAGTCGTGAGTCGTGATTCGACCGGGCTGGCAAGACCGGCTCGTTGCTCTTGCAATTCACGAATCACGATTCAAGACTCACGCTGTCAGTCATCAAGCGCGCGGCGCAGCTGGTAGAGGAGCTCCAACGCTTCTTTGGGCGTGAGCGCATCGGGATCGGTCTCTTTCAGCCGCGCGAGTACGGCATGCTCGTCCGGCCCCGGTCCCGCAGCTTGCTCGCGCGGCTTCGCGAACAGATCGCGCTGCGGACCCGCCGCGAGCCCATGCTCCTCGAGCTCGGCGAGGCGCTTGCGCGCGGCGCGGATGACGGTTCCCGGGACGCCGGCCAGCCCGGCCACTTCGAGCCCGTAGCTCTGGCTGGCGGGGCCTTCCTCGACGTTGTGGAGGAAGACGATCCGGTCCTTGTGCTCCACCGCGTCGAGATGGACGTTGGCGACCTGGCGGAAGTCCTCGGCGAGCCGCGTCATCTCGAAGTAGTGAGTGGCGAAGAGCGCGAGGCTGCGGTTCTTCTCGACGAGATGCCTGGCGATCGCCCATGCCAGCGCGAGCCCGTCGAGCGTCGAGGTGCCGCGCCCGATCTCGTCCATCAGCACCAGGCTCTCCGGGGTGGCGTGGTGCAGGATGTAGGCGGCCTCGGTCATCTCCACCATGAAGGTCGAGCGCCCCCCGGCGAGGTCGTCGGTGGCGCCGATGCGGGTGTGGATCGCGTCCAGCGGCCCGAGCCGCGCGCGCTTCGCCGGGACGAACGAGCCGCAATGCGCGAGCAGCGCAATCAGCGCCACCTGCCGCATGTAGGTGGACTTGCCGCCCATGTTGGGGCCGGTGACGATCAGCATTTGGCGCGAGCCTGACAGCCGCGCGTCGTTGGCGATGAAATTCTCCACTTGGCGCTCCACCACCGGATGGCGGCCGGCCTCGATCTCGATCAATTGCTCGTCGGTGAATTCGGGCGCGCAGTAACCGGACGTCGCCGCGTGCCCGCCAAAGGCGCAAAGCATGTCGGTCTCGGCCAGCGCGGCCGCCGCCCGCTGCAGCGCCGGGATATGCGCCGCGAGCTGGTCGAGCAGCTGGTCGTAAAGCATTTTCTCGCGCGCGAGCGCCCGCTCCTGCGCGGAGAGCGCCTTGTCCTCGAACGCCTTCAGCTCCGGCGTGATGTAGCGCTCGGCATTCTTGAGCGTCTGCCGCCTGCGGTAATCGTCCGGCACCTTGTCGGACTGCGCGCGCGTCACTTCGATGTAGAAGCCGTGCACCCGGTTGTACTCGACTTTGAGGTTCGAGATGCTGGTGCGCGCCCGCTCGCGGGCTTCCAGCTGCACCAGGAACTCACCGCAGTTCGACTGCAGCGCGCGCAGCTCGTCGAGCTCGGCATCGTAGCCGTCGGCGATGACGCCGCCCTCACGCAGAACTGCGGCCGGCTGCGCCCTGATCGCGGCGGCGAGCAGGGCGGTGAGATCGTCTTGTG
>JBGQGU010000584.1:0-2297 GCA_041497655.1 Gammaproteobacteria bacterium | reverse complement strand
TTGAGATAGAGCCCCACGTCGAACTCGTCGGTAAAGCCGATCGCGCCGTGGAACTGGATCGCCTCGCGCGTGATTCTCGCTGCCGCGTCCGCGCAGCGCGCCTTCACGCGGCTCGCCGTCGCCGCCCGCGCGGCGGCGGCGGGACCGCGGTCAAGCGCAGCGAGCGCTTCCTCCAGCACCGCCGATGCGAGCTCCCTGTGGATATAGAGGTCCACCGCGCGGTGCTGCAGCGCCTGAAAGGCTCCGATCGGTCTACCGAACTGCTCGCGCGTCCTGAGGTAGTCGAGGCTCATCTCGAGCGCGCGGTCCATCACGCCGGCGAGTTCCGCACCGGTAATGGCGCAGCCGTGGTCGAATGCCCGGCAGAGCGCCTCGACCGCGGCCGCACCGCTCGCGGCCACGCCTGATTTGGGCACCAGGGCGTCCTCCAGCCTGAGGCTGCCAAATGAACGTCCGTCGGCAAGCGGCTCGAGCTGGAGTTGCGCGCCCGCGGTTTCCCGCGGCAGCCACAACAACAAGACGCCCCCTGCGCCCCGCGCGGAAACGAGGAAAGCGTCGGCCTGAGCGGCGCCAGCGATGAAGCGCTTCACGCCGTTTACCTTGAAGCCGCCTTCAAAGGGCGTGGCCCGCGTTTCGATCGCCGTGCAGTCGAGCCCGCCCGCCTGCTCCTGCCACGCCAGCGCGGGCAGCAATTCGCCCGCAGCGAGCCGAGGCAGATGCTTCCCCTTGAGGGTGTCGTTCTCCGCTGCAGCCAGCGCAGTCGCCGCCAGCACCGCCGTCGCAGTGAGCGGTTCGGGAACCAGTGCGCGCGCGAGTCCCCGCGCAACGATCGCCATCTCCGCAAGCCCCAGCCCGAGCCCTCCGTAGCACTCGGGAACGAGGATGCCGAGCCAGCCGAGTTCGGCTATTTTTTTCCACACCGCGCGGTCGTATTCGGCGCTCGTGCCGCGCAGCCGGCGCACCCGCGCGAGATCGGTGCCGCGCGCGGCGAAATCGGCTACGCTCTCGGCAAGCAGGCGGCGATGCTCCCCGGCGCCGTCCGCAGCGGCCGAGTCGGTTCGCATCATGCCATTCACCTCACCGGCGGGTCAGGATCAGAGGAAGTGCCGGCCGAGCCACCACGCGACCGCAGCGATGAAGGCGGAGCACGGGATGGTCAGCACCCACGCCAGCACCAGCTTCCCCGCGATGCCCCAGCGCACGGCTGACACCGACTGCGCCGAGCCCACACCCACAATCGCTCCGGTGATGGTATGGGTCGTCGAAACCGGTATGCCCAGCCCGGTGGCGAGAAACAGCGTCATCGAGCCAGCCATCTCCGCGCACACGGCGTTGTAGGGCCGCAGCTTGGTGATGCGCTGGCCCATGGTCTTCACGATGCGCCAGCCGCCGAACGCGGTCCCGGCCGCGATTGTGAGGTAGCACGCAATCACGACCCAGGGCGGGACCGGCTGCGAGGCACCCGTCAGACCAGCGGCAATTAGCAACATCCATATGATGCCGACCGTCTTCTGCGCATCGTTGCCGCCGTGACCGAGGCTGTACAGGGAGCAGGTGACGAGTTGCGTGCGCCTGAACCACTTGTCGACGCGTGCCGGCGTCGAGCGAACAAAAAGCCAGGAAACGATCAGCAGGAAAATCGCTCCCAGGATAAATCCCAGCAGCGGGGAGATGATGATGAAAGCGAGCGTTTTCAGCAGCCCCGGCGGGATCAGCGCCCAGACGCCGGCCTTGGCCACCGCCGCGCCCACCAGTCCGCCGATCAGGGCATGCGAAGAGCTCGACGGAATGCCGTACCACCACGTGATCACGTTCCACGAGATGCCGCCGATGAGCGCGCCGAAAACGACATAGTGGTCAACGACAGATGGATCGATGATTCCCTTGCCCACGGTGGTGGCAACCTTGAGCTGGAACACGAACACCGCCACGAAGTTGAATACCGCGGCGAGCACGACCGCCTGGTGGGGCTTCAGTACCCGAGTGGAAACGATCGTCGCGATGGCGTTCGCGGCGTCGTGAAAGCCGTTCATGAAATCGAACGCGAGGGCGATCAGCACCAGCACGACGACGACGACCAGGCTGATCTGGACGGGTTCCATCGCGGAGGATTTTACCGGCCCCTAGTCCGGCAAAATCCTAACGAAAGGCTGCCTGCGGGCACTCACCGAACAGGGTAGGCGAGGACACGAGATCCCCGTGGACGCCTTGCTCGGCGGCTCGCACGCACCGGTCGACTGCTGCTGGTTCATGCCATATCCTTCGAAGCTTTCCATGATAGCTATCCGCCGCACAGG
>JBGQGU010000583.1:0-2323 GCA_041497655.1 Gammaproteobacteria bacterium | reverse complement strand
CTTGCAGCACCAGCGCTGCCGCGGCTTGCATCGGCGCAACAGTGGCCGGCCAGGCCGATCCGGGCGATCGTTCCATTCACCGCCGGCTCGACCATCGACATCATCGGGCGCATCGTGCTTGAGCCGCTCTCGGCTGCGCTCGGCCAGCCTATCGTGGTCGAAAACCGGGGCGGCGCAGGCGGGACCATCGGGACAGCCCTGGTCGCCAAGGCGGAGCCCGACGGCCACACGATCCTGATCCACGCCTCGGCACACTCGGCGGCGCCGGCGGCCTATCCGAACGCGCCATACAATACGGGCCGCGATTTTGCGGGAGTTGTGATTTTCGGCAGCGTGCCCAACGTGACGGTGATCTCGCCCGCCAAGGGCATCAAGACGCTCAAGGAACTGGTCGAAGCCGCCAGGAAAGGCTCGTTCACCTTCGCGTCGGCGGGCGTCGGCAGCGCGACGCACTGGGCGGCCGAGCGGCTGCGGCTGGCCGCCGGGTTCAGCGCCGTACACGTGCCGTTCCGTGGCGGTCCCGAGGCCCTGACCGAAGTGATGACCGGCCGGGTCGATTTCATGAGCATCGGCATTTCGTCGGGCCTGCCGTTGATACGCTCGGGCCGGCTCATTCCGCTCGCGGTGAGCACGCTCAAGCGCTCGACCGCGCTGCCGGAAGTGCCAACGACTATCGAGGCCGGCTATCCCGACAGCGACTACACGTTCTGGAACGGCATGCTGGTGCCCGCGAAGACGCCGCGCGCCCTCATCAACCGGCTGCATGAAGAGACGCTGAAAGTGCTGCGCCAGCCGGGCGTCATCGAGAAATTCAAGCCGCAGGGGATCGAACCGATGCCGCTCACGCCCGCGGAATTCGACGCCCTGATCGCTAAGGAAATCGAAAACAACATCGCCATCGTCAAGGCGGCGGGGCTGAAGTTCGACTGATCACTCGGCTCTAATCCCTGCATCCTTGATGACCCCCGCCCATACGGCGGACTCGCGCTTGATGCGGGCGGCGAGTTCAGGCGGCGTGCTGGTTTCGACTTCCAAGCCCTGGCCGGACATGACCTGCTGTATTTCGGGCAGCGCCACCGCCTTGATCGCGGCATCGCGAATCCGGTTGACGATGGACACCGGCGTCTTCGCCGGCACGAGCAGCGCATACCATGACCCCACGTCGAAGCCCGGGAAACCGGACTCCGCGAGCGTCGGCAGCTCCGGCGCGACTTTCGAGCGCTTGAGTCCAGTGGTGGCTAACGCTTTCAGCCTGCCGCTCTTCACGTGGGGCATCGAGGAGGCGACGCTGCCGAACAGGACTTGCACCTCGCCCGCCAGCAATGCTGCGGCTGCGGGCCCACCACCCTTGTAAGCGATATGCACCATCTTGATTCCGGCACGCTTGCTGAACAACTCGGCGGAAAGATGCAGCGGCGTGCCCATGCCGCCTGACGAAAAGTTGAGTGCACCCGGCTTCTGCTTTGCGTACGCGATAAAGTCCTTCAGCGTGGCTGCCGGAACGCCCGGGTGGAGCACCAGGATGTACTGCGCGGTGGCAAGCAGCGTCACCGGCGCGAGGTCCCGTTCCATGTTGAATGGGAGCTTGTAGAGGGCAGGGTTGACAGTAAGCACCGTGTTGAATCCCAGGAACACGGTGTGTCCGTCCGGTGCCGCCCGGGCGACGATCTCGGCTGCCAGATTGCCGGCGGCGCCACCGCGATTGTCCACCACCCACGTCTGTCCCAGCGCGTCGGTCAATTTCGGCGTAATGATGCGGGCAAGCGTGTCCGACCCGCCGCCGACCGCGAAGGGCACCAGCAGGCGCACCGGCCGCGTCGGGTAGGCCGGCTCGGCTGCGTATGACTGCGCAGCGGCGAGGACTGAGATGCACACCGCAACGATGCATGCGCCGTCAAGACGTGAACTCATGCGACACCTCTGCGTCACTCATCACTGCTACATTCCGGCCACGGTCAGCCGCACGATATTTCAGGATTTGCTTCTCTCCAGTTCCCTGGCCCGTTCTCGAAGCACGAATTTTTGGATCTTGCCCGTGGCGTTCCTCGGCAGCTCGCCGAACACCACCCGCTTTGGCGCCTTGAAATGCGCCAGGCGTTCGCGCGCGTAGGTTACCAGCTCGGCCTCGGTCGCGGCCGCGCCGGATTTGAGCGTGACGAACGCGACGGGCACTTCACCCCATTTCGGGTCGGGGCCGGCCACGACCGCGGCGTCCATCACCGCAGGATGGGCGCAGAGCGCGCGCTCCACTTCGATCGAGGCAATGTTCTCGCCCCCCGAGACGATGATGTCCTTGGCGCGGTCCTTGATCTCGACATAGCCG
>JBGQGU010000582.1:0-2326 GCA_041497655.1 Gammaproteobacteria bacterium | reverse complement strand
TCGCGCCGGGCGGGCCCGCGCGCTCGCGATCAGCTCCGAACAGCGGCTGGCCGACTACGCCGGCATCCCGACCTTTCGCGAATTCGGTTACCGCGACGTGGTGGGACCCGTGTGGTTCTCGCTATCCGGGCCGCCGGGAATGCCGGCCGACGTCGTCAACCGGCTCAATTCCGAGGTGCGGCGGATCCTCCAGCTCGCCGACGTGCGCGCGCGCCTGCGCCCGGACGGCATCGAGCCGAACTCGCTCGACGCGACGGCGTTCACCGAATACATGGCAGCCGAGGTCAAGCGTTGGGCGCCCATCGTCCGCGCGTCCGGCGCCCGCGCCGATTAAAACCCGTGAATCGTGATTCGTGGGTCGTGATTCGACCCTGTGGCTGGCGCCGGCCCCGCCAGCCGGGAAAGGGGCCGGGATGCAGGGAAAGTCGATTCACGAATCACAAATCACGAATCACGCCTTTCCCGGCTAGCGGGCGCCGGGCACGTTGCGGGTCTTGAGGAACTGCTCCAGCGTCTCGCCGCGGAACCGCGCCACCATCTCGGGATTGGTAACACCCTTCACGCGGCCGAGCTTTTCGAGGCAGAAAAAGCTCGCGCCGTAGCGCATCAGCGCGGCCCAGTCGAGCTCGCGCACCATGCGGCGCTCCTCGGCGGCGAGACCCGCCTTCTCGAACGCGGATTCCGGGTCCTGCTTGAACAGCACGCGCCTCTCCGGCTGGGTCAGCCCGTGCAGGAACCGGTTGAGCCGCAGCGCCCTGCCGCTCCGCTCGAGATCGAAGATGTAGGTGCCGGCGAGCGATTCGATGCCTTTGAGTTGCGGATTCATGGTCAGTCGATCGCAACGCCGACCGCCTTCACCACCTCGCCGTACTTGGCATATTCAGCGCGGATCAGCGCGGCGAATTCCCTCGGCGTGGTCGCGAAGGGGTCGAGCGCGATGTTGCGTACGCGCCCGAGCGCGTCGGGATCGGCTAGCAGCCGGCCGGTCTCGGCACGCAACCGGTTGAGCACCGGTGGCTGAAGGCCCGCCGGTGCAAACAAGCCGAGCCAGGGGGTCACCTCGAAACCGGGGAACGATTCGGAGAGCGCCGGCAGGCCCGGATACGCGGCGTTGCGTTTGCCTGCGAGCGCGAGCGCGCGCAGCTTTCCGGAGCGGACGTAAGGGCCGACGGAGCTGCCGCCGAACATCACGGGCACGTCGCCGCCGAAAAGGGCCACTAGGGCCGGGCCGCCGCCTTTGAACGGCACGTGCAGCAGGTTGATGCCGGCACGGCTCTTCAGCATTTCCATGGCGAGATGGTGCTGGCTGCCGTTGCCGATCGAGGCGTAGGGAAGCGGGGGGCTCGCGCGGCGCGCGTATTCCACGAATTCCTGGACGCTCTTCACCGGCAGCGACGGATGGACCGCGAGCAGCATCTGGGTGGAAACCAGACTGGCGACCGGTGTCAGGTCCTTCAACGTGTCGAACGGCAGCTTTCGGTAGAGGTGCGGGCTGATGACGATCTGGCCGTCGGCAGCGAGGAACAGCGTGTGGCCGTCGGGTGTCGCCCGCGCGGCCGCCTCCGTCGCGAGGTTGCCGTTGGAGCCGGGGCGGTTGTCCACCACCACGGTCTGGCCCAGCAGTTCGGTGAGCGTCGGCGCGATCACGCGCGCGAGGTTGTCGGTCGCGCCGCCGGGCGGGTTCGGCACCAGCAGCCGGATCGGACGGACAGGATACGTTTGGGCGCCGGCGTCGAACGTAATTGCCAGGACGAACGCCATCCAGTACAGCAACGCCACAGTTCTCGCGCAAATAAAGATCATTGCACTCCCTTTGCGCTGCAAGCTTCCGCGTCCGCTCCCGCAACCCGCCAACCCCAAATAGACAGGATTAACATGATTAAGGAATCTCTGCGCGCTCACTTGCGCAGAGATTCCTTAATCCTGTCCATTACGGCTCCTCGAACAGGGCCACCGCCATCGCCGCCGTCATGGGCAGGTAGTAGTTCTGGTGGATCTTCCTCGCGCCCTCAGACAGCGCGCCGCGCATCGCCAGCCACATCACCTCCTCGGCCCCCTCAGTGCCGCCGAGGCGGATGTAGTCGGCGTGCGTCATCTTCGTCAGCGTGCCCGGGTCGCGTTCGATCAGATCGAGGAACTTCATGTCCCATTCCTCGTTGTTGTAGCCGGCGCGCTCGCCGTTCAGCTGGTGCGAGAGCCCGCCGGTGCCCACCACGACCACCTTCAGCGCCTCGGGATAGGACTCCACCGCGCGCCGCACCGCCTGGCCGAGCTTGAAGCACCTGAGCGGCGTCGGCAGCGGGTGCTGGAGCACGTTGATCTCGAC
>JBGQGU010000581.1:0-2328 GCA_041497655.1 Gammaproteobacteria bacterium | reverse complement strand
ATGGAATACTCTCCCCCGCCGTTCTTCAAGACCGGCCCCACGCCGCTCGCCAGACTGCTGATCTTCTCCGCGCTGTCACTCGCGTTTCTCGTCGCCGATAACCGCTTCAACTATCTCGCCTCGCTGCGCCAGATCGCGGCGGTCGTCGTCTATCCCCTGCAACGGGTGGCCGCGGCGCCCGCGAGTATCGTCCGGCGCACCGGCGATTTCTTCACCACGCACGGCTCGCTGCGCGAGGACAACGCGCGCCTCGCGCGGGAGAGTTACGAAAACGCCGCCCTGCTGCTGCAATTGAAGGCGCTGCAGGCGGAGAATGCGCAGCTGCGGGAGTTGCTTGACGCGCGCAAGCGCCTCAACATCGAGCTCACCGCCGCCGAGGTGCTGTACGCCTCGCGTGACCCGTTCACCCGCAAGGTGGTCATCGACCGCGGCTCGCAGCACGACGTGCAGGCTGGTCAGCCGGTGGTGGACAACCGCGGCCTGGTGGGCCAGGTGACGCGCGCCTATCCGTGGCTGGCGGAGGTCACCCTCGTCACCGACAAGGGGCAGTTCGTGCCGGTGCAGAACGTGCGCAACGGCCTGCGCGCGGTGCTCTCGGGGACCGGCAGCGATGGCGCGCTGGAGCTGCGCTTCATCCCGCTCAACGCCGATTTTCAGAATGGCGATGAGCTCGTCACCTCCGGCATAGACGGGGTGTACCCGCCCGGGTTGCCGGTGGCGCGGGTGACGAACGTCGAGCGCAGCTCCGACCAGATCTTCGCCCGCATCACCGGCACGCCGCTCGGCGGCGTTGCGAACCATACGCACGTGCTGATCGTCAGCGGGAGCCGCGAGCTCCCGCCGCGGCCGGCCGAGGAGCCAAAGCTGGCGCGGGGCAAGAAGCCGAGAAAAAGCTGATGGCTGAGATGCGTATTGCACACCAGGAGATTCTGCTGCCCGTCAGGGCTGGCTTCATCGCCCTCTCGCTGATCGCGGCGCTGCTGCTGAACCTCCTGCCGTGGTCCGGCGCGTGGCTGTGGATCAAACCCGATTTCGTCGCGCTGGTGGTGCTCTACTGGTGCATCGAGCAACCCCGGAAGGTGGGGTTCGTCTCGGCGTGGATGATGGGATTGATCATGGACGTCGCAGACGGCACGTTGTTCGGCCAGCACGCCCTCGCCTATTCCATCCTGGCCTACGCCGGCATCGTGCTGCACCGCCGCGTGCGCATGTTCTCGGGGACCCCGCAGGTGCTGCACGTCGTGCTGCTGTTGCTGATGAACGACCTCATCGTGCTCGGCATCCGCCTGGCGGCCGGGGCGGATTTCCCGGGGCTGCAGTACTTTATCGGCAGCTTCGTCGCGGCGGCGCTGTGGCTGCCGCTGGGCGCGCTGCTCAAGCTCCCGCAGCGCCCGACGCTCGATCCCGATCAAGTTTAGAGCCCGTAACACAATGAGCTCCGAATTATCCATCAACCCCGGCGTCGAGCTGCGGAACGCTGAGCTCGAAATCCACCATTTCCAGGTGCGGCTGGCGGTCGCGGCCGGCCTCGTGCTCCTCGTCTTCCTGCTCCTCGCCGGCCGCTTCTTCTACCTGCAGGTCGTCAGGCATGGCGAGCTGTACACGCTGGCGGAAGCGAACCGCATCTCCATCGTGCCGGTGGTGCCCAACCGCGGCATTATCGTGGACCGCAACGGGGTCTTGCTCGCGCACAACTATTCCGCCTACACGCTCGAGGTCCAGCCGGACCGGATCGCGAACCTGGAGAGCCTGATCGATGAGCTGGCCACCGTGGTCGAGATCACGGCGCGCGACCGGCGGCGCTTCAAGCGGCTGCTCGAGGAGAGCAAGAGCATCGGCAGCCTCCCGGTGCGCACGCGCCTCTCCGACGAGGAGATCGCGCGCTTTGCGGCGGTCCGCTACCGCTTCCCCGGCGTGGAAATCAACGCGCGGCTGTTCCGCCAGTACCCGCAGGGCGAGTTGTTCTCTCACGTGGTGGGCCACATCGGCCGCATCAACCAGAGCGAGGTCGAGCAGCTCGAGGCCGAGGGCCTCACCGCCAACTACCGCGGCACCGACTATATCGGCAAGACCGGGCTCGAGCAGAACTACGAACGCTCTCTGCACGGCACCACCGGCGTGGAGGAGGTCGAGGTCGACTCGGGCGGACGCCCGGTGCGCACGCTGTCGCGCACGCCTCCCGTGTCCGGCAACAACCTCGTGCTCAACCTCGACGCGCGCCTGCAGGAGGTCGCCTACAACGCGTTCGGCGACCGGCGCGGCGCGCTGGTCGCGATCGATCCGGCGACGGGAGGCGTGCTCGCGTTCGTGAGCAGGCCGGGCTTCGAT
>JBGQGU010000580.1:0-2332 GCA_041497655.1 Gammaproteobacteria bacterium | reverse complement strand
GTCGTTGGGCAGGTTCTGGTAATCGAGCCCGACGCGGTGTTGATCGCCCAGCTCGCACTCGGCATCGAGCACGAATTTCGCGCCGGCAGCGAGCGTGATCTTCCCCTCCCGGAAGCGGCCGATGCGGATTTTGGGTCCCTGCAGATCCACCAGCACCCCGACGGCGCGGCCCGCCTTGAGCGCGAGTGCGCGCACCAACTCCACGTGCTTGCGGTGCTCGGCGGCGGTGCCGTGGGAGAAATTCACGCGCACCACGTCGAGCCCGGCCTCGATCATGCGCGCGAGCGTCTTCGGATCGCTCGAGGCAGGTCCCAGGGTGGCGACGATCTTGGTGCGGCGGGGCATTAGCCTGTTCCGAGTTCCGGGTTCAAAGTTCCAAGTTCAAGGTTTCTAGTTTAATGACTTGGCTGCTTACTTGAAACCTGGAACCTTGAACCTGGAACCTGGAACCTTGAACGGGGCCGCTACCCCGTGGCGCGCTGCTCGAGGATTTCGACTGCGGGCAGCTTCTTGCCCTCGAGAAACTCCAGGAACGCGCCGCCGCCGGTGGAGATGTAGGAAATCTTGTCGGTAATCCCGAATTTCGCGATCGCGGCCAGCGTGTCGCCGCCGCCGGCGATCGAAAATGCCTTCGAGTTGGCAATAGCATGGGCGATGGTCTTCGTGCCTTCGGCAAATTGATCGTACTCGAACACCCCGACCGGCCCGTTCCAGACGACGGTGCCAGCCTTGGCGATGAGACCGGCCAGCATCGTTGCCGTCTGCGGCCCGATGTCGAGTATCTTGTCGCCGGGCCTGACCTCGGTGGCGGCGACGCGGTTCGCGCGAGCGAGCACCGAGACGTCGCTCGCCACGACCACGTCCGTGGGCAGAGGGACCCGCGCCCCGCGCGCTTTCATCATGTCGCTGATCGCCCGCGCCTCCCCGACGAGCTCCGCCTCTGCGAGCGACCTGCCGATCTGCAGTCCCGCTGCGAGCAGGAAGGTGTTGGCGATGCCGCCGCCCACGATCAACTGGTCCACCTTCGCGGCCAGCGATTTCAGGATGGTGAGCTTGGTCGAAACCTTGGCGCCGGCGACGATCGCCACCAGCGGGCGCGCGGGGTTGCGGAGCGCCCTTCCCAGCGCATCGAGCTCGGCCGCCATCAGCGGGCCGGCGCAGGCGACCGGGGCGAATCGCGCCATGCCGTGGGTGGTTGCCTCCGCGCGGTGCGCCGTGCCGAACGCGTCGTTTACATAGACATCGCACAGGGCCGCCATCTTCCGGGCCAGCGCTTCGTCGTTCTTCTTCTCGCCCTTGTTGACGCGGCAGTTTTCCAGCATCACCACTTCGCCCGGCGCCACCTTGAATCCGCCATCCACCCAGTTCTGCACCAGCGGCACCGGGCGACCGAGCATCTCGCTCAGCCGCTTCGCGATCGGCGCGAGCGAGTCCGCGGGCTCCAGTTTGCCTTCTGCGGGACGTCCCAGGTGCGAGGTCACCATCACCGCGGCGCCTGCCTTCAACGCATGCTCGATGCCGGGGAGCGAAGCGCGGATGCGCGTGTCTTCCGTGATGTTGCCCGCCTCGTCCTGGGGAACGTTCAGGTCCGCGCGGATGAATACGCGCTTGCCCGCGAGGGGCAGGTCGGTCATTTTGAGGACGGGCATTCTAAGAACTGCGGTCAGCTATCAGCGTACAGCTGTCAGCAAGAACCTCTGTCTTGGCTGAGCGCTGAATGCTGACCGCTGATCGCTATTTTGCGTTCATCAAGGCAACGGTCGTGTCGAGCATCCTGTTGCTGAAGCCCCATTCATTGTCATACCAGGCGAGCGCCTTCACCAGCGTGCCGCCGGTGACCTTGGTGAGCGATGCGTCGAAGATGCAGGAAGCCGGGTTGTGATTGAAGTCGATCGACACCAGCGGCGCCTGGGTATACTCGAGCACTCCCTTCGGTTCGCCGCTGGCCGCGGCCTTCATCACGGCGTTCACCTCCTCGACGGTGGTGGCGCGCGCGGCAGTGAACGTGAGGTCCACCAATGACACGTTGATCGTGGGCACCCGCACCGCGAAGCCATCGAGCTTGCCGTTCAACTCCGGCAGCACCAGGCCGACCGCCGCGGCCGCGCCGGTCTTGGTCGGGATCATCGACATGGTCGCCGACCGCGCCCGTCGCAGGTCCTCGTGATAGACGTCGGTCAGCACCTGGTCGTTGGTATAGGCATGCACGGTCGTCATCAGGCCCTGCACCACGCCGATTCCATCGTGCAGCGCCTTCACCATCGGCGCCAGGCAGTTGGTCGTGCAGGAGGCGTTCGAAATCACGGTGTGGCTCCCCCTGAGCGTCTTGTGG
>JBGQGU010000579.1:0-2346 GCA_041497655.1 Gammaproteobacteria bacterium | reverse complement strand
CCCACTGGCGCGAGCACCTCGCCGCGCTCGACCACCTGCGCCAGGGCATACACCTGCGCGGCTACGCGCAGAAGAACCCGACCCAGGAATACAAGCGCGAGGCGTTCGAGCTCTTTTCCATGATGCTGGAGTCGATCAAGACCGAGGTCACAAAGATCCTGATGACGGTGCAGATCCGCAGCGCCCAGGAGCTCGCGGCGGTGGAAGAGCCCGAGGCGCCGCGGAACGTCCAGTACCAGCACGCCGAATTCGCCAGCGGCAGCGGAACCGCCGTGGAGGCGGAAGCAGAGGGCGACGTCGCAGTGGCCGAACGGCCGCAGCCGTTCGTGCGGGCCGGCGAGAAGGTCGGCCGCAACGACCCCTGCCCGTGCGGCTCAGGCAAGAAGTACAAGCACTGTCATGGCCGCCTGACTTAGCGGGTGGCGGACCCGCGGCCGGTTACTTTTCTTGCGCGGCCAAGAAAAGTAACCAAAAGAAGGCCGCCCCACTGAGCCGTCCCTGAAGGGATCCCCTGCGTTACTCGACGAGCCGGGCGGCTGCGCAACTCGCGCACCGTCCGTGCTGCTGCACGTTCATCAGGCGTGACGACTCGGTGGGACAGCCCACGCATGCGAGGCTCGCCCAGTGCTCGCCGACGACCCCCGGCTCGTCTGCGTTACTCGGCGGCTCAGAAGGGGTCCCATAAGCTACGCTGTCGCAAGATATAATCGACTCGTTCCAAAGGTGCACGAAGACGAATGCCTGTTAATTTGAAGCCGCCCGATCCGAAGAGCCTGCTGCCCGTCACGGGTGTCAGCCTGGGCGTAACGGAGGCGGGAATCCGCAAGGCAGGCCGCAAGGACCTGCTGGTGATGAAGCTCGAGAGCGGCGCGCGCGTGGCGGGCGTGTTCACGCAGAACCGCTTCTGCGCCGCGCCGGTGACGGTGGCGCGCCAGCATCTCAGCATGCTCGACCCCGACGCCTCGATCCGGGCGCTCGTCGTCAATACCGGCTGCGCCAATGCTGGCACCGGCAAGGAGGGCGTTGCCGCGGCGCGCCAGACCTGCAACGAGCTGGCGCGGCTGCTGGAGTGCTCCGCGGCGCAGGTGCTGCCGTTTTCGACCGGCGTCATCATGGAGCCGCTGCCGGTGGAGAGAATTGCGGCGGGGCTTCCCGCCTGTCTCGCCAGCCTGCGCGAGGACAACTGGCTCGCAGCGGCGCAGGCGATCATGACGACGGACACGCTGCCGAAGGCGGCCTCCCGGCGCGTCATGGCGGGCGGGGCGGAAGTCACCGTCACCGGCATCGCCAAAGGCGCCGGCATGATCCATCCCAACATGGCCACCCTGCTCGGCTTCATCGCCACCGACGCGCGCCTGTCGCTGCCGCTCGCGCGCTCGCTGGTCGCGCACGCAGCGGACCGCTCCTTCAACTGCATCACGGTGGACGGCGATACCTCCACCAATGACGCGTTCATAATGATCGCGACGGGCAAGGCCGACATGACGGAAGTCGGGGACGCGAAAAGCGCCGCATATGCAGCGCTGCTGGAGGGAGTCTCGGCGGTGGCCGCGGAGCTCGCGCAGGCCATCATCCGCGACGGCGAAGGAGCGACCAAATTCATCACCGTCCGCGTCGAAGGCGGGCGCAAGGAAGAGGAGTGCCGCAAGGTGGCGTACTCGATCGCGCACTCGCCGCTGGTGAAGACGGCGTTCTTCGCCTCCGATCCCAATCTCGGCCGGATACTCGCCGCGGTTGGCTATGCCGGTGTCGCCGACCTAGCGGTGGACAAGGTCGACCTCTATCTCGACGACGTGCTGGTCGCGAAGAGCGGCGGGCGCAGCCCCGGCTACAGCGAGGCGGACGGGGTCCGCGTGATGAAGCAGCCCGAGATCACGGTGCGGGTCGTGCTGAACCGCGGCGCGGCCGCCGCGACGGTGTGGACGTGCGACCTGTCGCACGACTATGTGACGATCAACGCGGAATACCGTACCTGACGGATTTTTGAGTTTTGAGTTTTGAGTGTTGAGTGTTAAGTTGTCACCTGGTGTTTTGAAACTCAACACTCAAAATTCAACACTCAACACTGTTTGTTTGATATATGGCTGACGTTTCGAAACTGGTGGCACGCGCCGAATCGCTGGTGGACCAGCTGGAGCGGCTGCTGTCGCGAGAGGAGCCGGCCACGGACTGGGCTGCTTCCATCGCCTTTCGCTGGCGCAAGAGGAACGGCCGGGGCCACATCGAGCCGGTGCGGCACGTGCATCGCATTGCGCTCCGCGATCTGCAGGGCATCGACGCCCAGAAGGAGCTGGTCGAGCGCAACACGCGCCAGTTCGTGGAGGGCCATCCCGCCAACAACGTGCT
>JBGQGU010000578.1:0-2355 GCA_041497655.1 Gammaproteobacteria bacterium | reverse complement strand
CTCGGATTTCACCGGCGCCACTACGCCGGGCGCTACGCGGTGGTGGCGCTGATGGGCGATGTCACGCGCGCCGAGGCCGAAGCGATCGCCGAAGAAGTGACGCGCGGGCTGCCGGAAGCCGAAGGGCGGGAGCCCGTGCTGCCGCCGGTTGCCCGGCTCGCGCAGGGGGCCTCCCGCATGGTGCCGCACCCCGCCGCCCAGGCGCACATCCTGATCGGGGCGCCTGGAGTCGCGCGCGCGGACCCGGACTACATCACGCTCTACGTCGGCAATTTCGTGCTCGGCGGCGGCGGATTCGTCTCGCGCATCACGGAGGAGGTCCGGCAGAAGCGCGGGCTCGCCTACTCGGCCGCCAGCTACTTCTACCCCCTGCAGCGCGAAGGCCCGTTCCTGATCAGCATGCAGACCCGGCGCGACCAGGCGGCGCAGGCACTCGAGGTGGCGCGCGCGACGCTGGCGGAGTTCGTGAAGAACGGGCCGACCGCGGATGAGCTCGAGGCAGCCAAGCGCAATATCGTCGACGGCTTCCCGCTGCGCATCGACAGCAACCGCAAGATCCACGAGTACCTTGCGCTGATCGGGTTCTACCGCCTGCCGCTCACCTACCTCGAGGACTTCGTGGAGCGAGTCGAGCGCGTTACCGCCGCCGACATCCGGGACGCATTCCGGCGCCGCGTCGATCCCGGCCGCATGGTGACGGTGGTGGTCGGCGGCGAGGTCCAGAAATCGTCTGACGCGCGCTGACGCCCGCGCCTGGCCGCGGCGCCGCCCCATGACCCGGAACAGGGTGCGCATCATCGGCGGCGCGTGGCGCAGCAGGCTCGTCCACTTTCCGCCGCGCCAGGATCTGCGTCCGACGCCCGACCGGGTGCGCGAGACCCTCTTCAACTGGCTCGGGCAGGATCTCACCGGCAAGACCTGCCTCGACTTGTTCGCTGGCAGTGGAGCGCTGGGTTTCGAAGCGGCTTCGCGCGGGGCGCGGCGGGTCGTGATGGTGGAGCGGGACCTGGCGACCTTCCGCGCGCTCGCCGCGAGCCGTGCCGCGCTCGACGCTGCCGCGGTGGAACTCGAGAGAGTGGATGCGCTAGAATTTTTGCGCGACGACGACGGCGTCTATGACGTCGTATTTCTCGACCCGCCGTTCAAGGCCGATTACTGGCCGCGACTGGCGCCGCTGCTGCCGCGGCACCTGGCTCCGGGGGCGCTGGTTTATCATGAAGGCGCGGCCCGCCCCGTTCTGCCGCCGGGCTGGACGGTGCACAGGGAAGGGCAGGCCGGGCAGGTTGACTATCAACTCTTGAAATGGGCTGAGGGAGCTCTTAAATGAACAACAAAGCGGTCTATCCGGGAACCTTCGATCCGATCACGTTCGGCCATGACGACCTGATCCGGCGCGCGGCACGGCTGTTCGACACCGTGATCGTGGCGGTGGCGGACAGCAGCGCCAAGCACCCCTTCTTTACCCGCGATGAGCGCGTGGACATGGCGCGCACGGTGCTGAAAGACCTTGCCAACGTCGAGGTCGTCGGCTTCTCCGGCCTGTTGATGAAGTTCGTGCGGCAGCACAAGGCGCGCGTGGTGGTCCGGGGGTTGCGCGCGGTTTCGGACTTCGAGCACGAATTCCAGCTCGCCGGGATGAACCGGGGGCTCTATCCCGATGTCGAAACCCTGTTCCTGACGCCCGGGGAACAAAATATGTTCGTTTCCGCGACCATTGTGCGCGAAATTTCGATCCTGGGCGGCGACGTGCGGAAGTTCGTGCCGCCCATCGTCGCCCGGCGGCTCAAGGCGAAGATCAAGCAGCTCGGCGGCAAGTAACGATGGCGCTGATCATCACCGACGAGTGCATCAACTGCGACGTGTGCGAGCCGGAGTGCCCGAACGACGCGATCTCGCAGGGCGAGGAAATCTACGTCATCGACCCCCACAAATGCACCGAGTGCGTTGGCCACTACGCCGAACCGCAGTGCGTGAAGGTCTGCCCGGTCGACTGCATACCCCTTGATCCGGACTTCGTGGAGAGCAAGGAGCAGCTCCACGCCAAGTACCTCAAACTGACCACCGAAAAAGCGTGAATCGTGATTCGTGAATCGTGATTCGACGGCCCCAGGGCTTACTCGAATTGCGATTCGCGCTTACTTAAGGTTGTCAGCGCCGCTGACAACCTGGGCAGTAGAACGTCGAGCGCTGCCCCTGCCGGATCTCCCTGATCAAAGCACCGCAGCGCCGGCATGGCTCGCCGGCGCGGTCGTAGACCATAAACTGGCTCTGGTAGTTGCCGGCCATGCCGTCGCTGCGCAGGTAATCCCTGAGGCTGCTGCCGCCGGCGTTGATCGCAAGCTCGAGGGTTTCGCG
>JBGQGU010000577.1:0-2359 GCA_041497655.1 Gammaproteobacteria bacterium | reverse complement strand
GACCTGCAGCCCGACGGGGACCTCATGTTCGACGCCGGCGCCCTGTGGGTGGCGGTGAAGCACAAGATCCCGATGCTGATCGTGATGTACAACAACCGCGCCTACTACAACGACTGGGAGCACCAGATCCGCATGGCGCGGCAGCGCGGCACTCCCATCGAGCGCGCCCACATCGGCATGGACCTGGAGGAGCCGGTGGTGGACTTCGCCGGCCTCGCGAAATCGATGGGCTGGTACGCGGAAGGGCCGATCGAGCACGGCAAGGACGTCGGCCCGGCACTCAAGCGCGCTCTCGCCAAAGTCAAGGCGGGGCAGCCCGCCCTGCTCGACACGATCACTCAAAAGCGGTGATGGCGCCCGCTGCTCGTTGCTCGTTGCTCGTCACTCGTCACTTATCATGCCGTGACCGATTGCAATGGTAACCGTAGAGCAGAATGACTACCTGACCCGCGTCGGCCCCGGCATGCCGATGGGCATGCTGTTTCGCCGCTACTGGTTGCCGGCGCTGCTCGCTGACGAGTTACCCGAGCCGGATTGCGCGCCGGTGCGGGTGAAGCTGCTGGGCGAGCGCCTGCTCGCCTTCCGCGACACGCAGGGAAGGCTCGCGCTCATCTCGGAGTTCTGCGCACACCGCGGCGTGAGCCTGTGGTTCGGGCGCAACGAGGAAGACGGCATCCGCTGTCCCTACCACGGGTGGAAGTACGACGTGACCGGGCAATGCGTGGACGTGCCCTCGGAGCCGGCGGAAAACGGCTTCTGCTCCCGGATCAGGCTCACGAGCTATCCCCTGGTCGAGCGCGGCGGCGCGCTGTGGGCCTATCTCGGCCCGCCGGAACTGAAGCCGGCGGAGCCGGACTACGACTGGACGCGGGTCGCGCCCGCCCAGCGCTACGTCTCGAAGCGACTGCAGGAATGTAACTACCTCCAGGCTCTGGAAGGCGCCCTCGATTCGATCCATTCGGGCTTCCTGCACCGCTACTCGGTGGGCGACGATCCACTGCTCAAGCGCGACCCCGAGAGCCTCGCGATGCTGCGGGGCGATCCGAAGCCGAAGTTCTTCCCGACCGATGCGCCCGGCGGCCTCTACGTGTCCACCCGCCGCGACGTCGGAAGCGACCGCTACTACTGGCGGATCACGCAGTGGTTGATGCCCTGCTTCAGCTTCTTCCCCCCGTACGGCGACAATCCCTACGGCGGCCACGCGTTTGTCCCGATCGACGACGAGAGCTGCTGGACGTTCAGCATCGACTATCACCCGCGCCGGCCGCTTACCGAGACCGAGTTGAAGGTCATGCACGACGGCAAGGGCATACACGTGCGCCTCGTCGAAGGCACCTTCACCCCGGTCGCGAACCGGCGCAACGGCTACCTCATGGACCGCGCTGCGCAGAAGGCGAAGAAGACCTTTTCCGGGGTGTTCGACGTCGGCGTGCAGGACGCCGCCGTGCAGGAGAGCATGGGACCGATCCAGGAGCGCGCGCGCGAGAACCTCGTTTCCTCGGACAACAACATCATCATGGCGCGGCGGCGGCTGATGGACGCGGCGGGCGCGGTCGCGCGCGGCGTCGCGCCGCCGGGCCTCGATCCCCTGGTGCAGCGGGCGCGCGCGGTGTCCATGGTGGTGCCGCGCGAGCTGCCGCTCCTCGACGCTATCGCGCAGGAGTTTGCCGGATCGGGATCCGGCAAACTCCTTAGGGCTCGCAACAAAATAAACTCCCCTCGCCCCCGCTCGCGGGGGAGAGGGCTAGGGTGAGGGGGCAGCCGAGCCTCTTTTTTTCGACTATGAGCGAATCCCCCAATGAGATCAGGAGCGTCGGCGTCATTGGCGCCGGACGCATGGGCCAACCGATCATCGGCCACCTCGCGCGCAAGGGGTTCACCGTGCGCGTCCACGACATAGACCCCGGCAAGCGAACCGCGGTTGAGGTGCGCGGCGCGCGGTGGCTCGCCGACGCCACCGCGCTCGCGCGCGAGAGCGAGGCGATCCTGATCTGCGTTGGTTACGACCGCGAACTGCGCGAGCTGCTTTCCGACCGCGGCCTGCTCGGGCACATCGGCCGCGGCGCGATCGTCGCCATCCTGAGCACGGTGCAGCCCGGCACGGTGCGGGCGCTCGCCCGGCATGCCGGCGAAATGGGGATACACGTCGTGGATGCCACCGTCTGCCGGGGCGGCTGGGCGGCCGACGAGGGCACGCTGCTCTCGTTCGTCGCCGGACCCGCGGAAGTCGTCGACCGCTTGCGGCCGGTGCTCGCGGCCTACTCGAGCGACATCGTCCCCACCGGGGACGTCGGCAGCGCGCAAGTGGCCAAGGCCGTCAACAACATGATCATGTGGGCCTGCCTCGTGGCCAACCATG
>JBGQGU010000576.1:0-2368 GCA_041497655.1 Gammaproteobacteria bacterium | reverse complement strand
TCCAGTGGAAGTTTGCCGACATGAAGGTGAAGCTCGACGCCGGCCAGCTCCTGCTCTACCGCGCCGCCGTGAACGCCGACCGGGGGCTGCCTTCGGCGGAGGAGACGGCGATTGCCAAGGCCTATTGCAACCAGGCGGGCTTCGAGTGCTGCGACGAGGCGATGCAGATCATGGGCGGCATGGGCTACACCGAGGACACGCTGGTCGAGTGGTGCTGGCGCAAGTGCCGCGGCTGGATGATCGCCGGCGGCTCGATCGAGATCCTCAAGAACCGCATCGCCGAATCCGTTTTCGACAGGACGTTCAGTCAACGTCCGCCGAAGGCGGAAAAGCGTGATTCGTGAATCGTGATTCGTGAGTCGAGCCCCCTCACCCTGACCGTCTCCCCCAAAACTGGGGGAGAGGGACAAGTAGTTCGAGGAACGATTCAGGAATCACGAACCACCACCTACGGATTCAAGGGTGGAATCACAAATCACGAATCACGATTCACGCCGTTCACTGCCAGATGAAGACCCCCCCGTCCCCATCCTTGGCGCAAGCGTTGTTCGCGCCGCGTTCGATCGCGCTGATCGGCGCTTCCGGCGACGCCACGAAGAACACCTCCCGCCCGCAGCGCTTCCTGCGCAAGCACGGATTTACCGGCGCGGTTTTTCCGATCAATCCCGGGCGTGATGAGATTTTCGGTGAAAGGGCCTATCCCGACCTTCGAGCAGTGACCGCGCCGGTGGACCACGCCTTCATCATGGTGCCGGCGCAGTCCGTGCCCGAAGCGATCGCGCAGTGCTGCGCGAAGCGGGTGCCGGTCGTCACCATCTTCAGCGATGGCTTCGCCGAGACCGGCGCGGCCGGGCGCCAGCAACAGGACGAGCTGCTGAAGCTTGCGCGGGCGAGCGGCGTGCGGCTGCTCGGCCCCAACTGCATCGGCTTGCTCGACGTGCACTCGCATCTCGTGCTCTCGGTAAACGCCGTGCTCGAGCACGCGCAGATCAGGCCTGGCGCGACGGCGATCGTGTCGCAGAGCGGGAGCATGATGGGATCGCTGATGTCGCGTGGCCTGGGGCGCGGCACGGGCTTCTCGAAGCTGGTGTCGGTCGGAAACGAGTCCGACCTCGCGGTGGGCGAGATCACTGACCTGCTGGTGGACGACGCCGACACGCGCGTCATCCTGCTCTTCATGGAAACGATACGCGACGCGGAGCGCCTTGCTCGCGCCGCACGCCGCGCCTTCGACGCCGGCAAGCCGGTCGTGGTGTTCAAGCTCGGCCGCTCCGAGGTCGGCGTCGAGCTCGCCTCGTCCCACACCGGCGCGATGACCGGCTCGGATGACACGGCGGACGCTTTCTTCCGCGCCAACGGCATGCTGCGCGTGGACATGCTCGAGACGCTATTCGAGCTGCCGGCGCTGATCCTCGGTCGGAAGCCGGGCGCGCGCCACCGCGTGGCGGCCCTGACCACCACCGGGGGCGGCGCGGCGACAGTCGTGGACCGCCTCGGCTCGCTCGGTGTCGAGGTGGTGCCCCCATCCGATGAGGTTGTCGCGCGTCTCGCGCGCCAGAAGATCGGCATTACGCGCGCGCGGCTGATCGACCTCACGCTCGCCGGCGCGAAGAAGGAGATCTACAGCGCGGTTCTGAACGAGCTGTTCGCGTCCGACCACTGCGACCTCGTGCTCGCGGTGGTGGGGAGCTCCGCCCAGTTTCAGCCGCACATCGCGATTGACCCGATCCTCGAGGCCAGGCGCAGCGACAAGCCGCTGGCGGTGTTCTGCGCGCCGCAAGCCGACGCTTCCCTCGCGCTGCTCAACGAGGCCGGCATTGCCGGCTTCCGCACGCCGGAAGCGTGCGCGGATGCGATCCGTGCCTGGCGCGACTGGCGCGCGCCCGTGGAGGCGCCGGCGCCGGATGCCGCGCGCGTCGCCTCCGCCCGTGCGCTGCTCGGCGGCAAGACGCGGCTGAACGAGCAGGAAGCCTGCCGCGTGTTCGGCAAGCTGGGCGTGCCAGTGGCGCCATCCGAGACCATCACAGTGCCGGAGCAGGAGGTGAAGCTCGATTTTCCGGTGGTGGCGAAGATCCTCTCGCCTGACATCACGCACAAGACCGATGCGGGAGGCGTGGCGATCGGCATCGCCACGCCTGACGAACTGAAACGAGCCGCGGCGGCGATCTTGCAGCGCGTGCGAACGAAGCATCCGGGAGCAAAGGTCAACGGAGTGCTGGTTCAACGCATGGAGAAGGGCCTGGCGGAAGTGATCCTCGGCTACAAGCGCGACCCGCAGGTGGGCCCGGTGGTGGTGCTGGGCGTGGGCGGCGTGCTGGCCGAGATCTACCGCGATCTTGCGCTGCGGCTCGCCCCGGTGACGGAGGAG
>JBGQGU010000575.1:0-2382 GCA_041497655.1 Gammaproteobacteria bacterium | reverse complement strand
GCCCCAGCAGTACTCGCTGACGATTTCCTGGAACGGCTTGTTGAATGCGTCTGCGCTTTTCATCGCGCGGTCGACATATTCATCACCCAGCACCGCCCGCCGCGCCGCCAGGCCTTCTTCCATCAGTTTCCTGTCCATCGCAAACCTCCCTTCTCTCAAGTTGCTTGTCGCCCGGTCAATTCGTGCCGCACCACGCGACACGCAACACCGTCCCGTTACAAACCGCCCAAGTGCCTGCGCACCGACACGTGCCCATCGAACAAGCGTATTTGGGTCCGGCAGAACCCGCCCCGGATCGCGCGCCAGGTCACGCGCGCAATAACCCGCCGAGATCGCGAACCGAAGGCAATGTCTCGGTGCGGGCGACCGTCGCGACGATGCGTTTCACCGTGTCGGCCGGCAACACGCTGGCAGCCAGGCGCGAGAACTTCTCCTTTCGCTCGGCCTCCGTGCACGGGTCTCCCGGCATGCCGTGCGGATCGAGCACGGCGCTGCCCCGTCGTTCCCCATTTGCGAGCTCGAGCTCGACGCGGGCGCCGTAGTGTTTCGGATAAGCCGCCTCCATCTCCTGATCGACAACCAGATCGATGCGCCGGGCGAGCTCGCGCCTCGAAGCGTTTTCGATCGCCGACGATGCATAATTCTCCGGATCGGTCGGATCGGCCGTCAGCGCCAGTGCGGCACAATAAGGGAGGCTGTACTGCGCCCCCATCGTGTCCGGCGGGGCGACATTGCCGTTGTTGCGCACCGCATACGAGCAAACCCCGATCCGCACCTTCTTCACTTGCCGCGGTTCGAGTGGCTGCGGGCCGCGCAAAGCGACAAGCTGTTGCACCATGGACTGAATCCAGGCGCAGCAGGGATAGACCTTGACGTAGACGCGCTCGACCGCCCAATGCTTGCCGAGGTTCGCCGCAAGCTCTTCCGGCCGGGCGGATGATCCGGAAAAAACCTCCAGCAAGCCGAAGCGCCCGTCGAGCGCCGAGGGCGGTGCGGTGAACCCCCGCGCGGCAAGTTGAGACATGCGCACGCCGGCTTCGGCCGCACGGCCGGCATGCATGCGCTTCATCATGCCTCCGCCGGTGCCGGCCGCGAAGCTCTTGGTGCCCGACGCGGTGGAGCAGGCGAGCCCCACCGCCGCGGTCAGTTCAGCGGGGCCGAGGTTCATCACGACCCCTGCGCCGACGACGGCTCCGACGGGTCCGGCGAGAGCGGTCATGTGGTGGCCGCGTTTGGCCGGCTCAAGGCCGATCGCCAGGCCGACGCGGTTGATTGCCTCGTAGCCCGCGATTATGCCCAGCACCAGGCGGGAACCCGGCGCCTCGATGGCTTCCGCCGCAGCGAGGACGGCGGGGACGATGGTGGCGCCGGGATGCACGATCGCCTCATCCAGCAGATCGTCCAGCTCGAAGCCGTGGGTAGCCGTGCCGTTGCATAGCGCCGCGGCAGGCGCGGCCACTGTCTGCTTGCGCCCGACGACGCTGCTCCAGCCCTTCGAGCCCTCCGCCAGCATTTCGTCAGCCATGATTTTTCCCCATGGCTGCTTCGATCCGAACAGTGCGCACCCCAAGGAGTCGAGCAGGCACCACTTGGCGGAGTCGATCACCGTTTTCGGCACGGCCTCCAGAGTCAGCGCGTGGACGAACTCGATCAGATGTTGCGCCGCATTTCGCGCGGCCAGGGATTCCTGTTTCATCGTCTTTTCCTCTTGATTACGCCGCCCGCGCGGATTTCGCAAAGCGCCCCGCGCTGCGCCCCGCAAGGCGTCCGAACACCGCCCCGCTTGTCAGCCCGCTTGCGCCGGGATAATTGAAATAGAAAATGCCGCCCACCATCTCGCCTGCGGCAAACAGGCCGGGTATGACGTCGTGATTGGTATCAACCACCTGGGCATCGGTATTGATCCTCAAGCCGCCGAACGTGAATGTGATCCCGCAGGTGATGGCGTAGGCCTCGTAGGGGGGCGTGTCCAGGGTGTTCGCCCAGTTGGACCGCGGCACCTCCAGGCCGGCGGCACATCGTCCATCCTTGACGTTCGGATCGAATGGAATATCGGTCCTCACCGCGGCATTGAATTCAGCGATCGTCTTCAGCAGCTGGCTTTTGTTGACGTCCTCCATCTTGTCGGCCAGCTCCTCGAGCGTGTTCGCCGTCACCTTGGTGACCTGCTTGGTGCGGTATTCGTCCAGAAGCAGGTGCTTCACCTTGGCGTCGTAGATCTGCCAGGCGAACTGGCCGGGTTGTTCGAGCACGATGTGGCCGTATTTCGCATACGTGAAGCTGCGCAGGTCGGCGCCCTCGTCGAGAAAGCGCCGCCCGTCCGCGTTCACCATGACGCAAAAGGTGTAGCTGTGGCGCTGGAAGTTCGGCGTGAGATTCAGG
>JBGQGU010000574.1:0-2385 GCA_041497655.1 Gammaproteobacteria bacterium | reverse complement strand
CTCCAAACGTTTGGTGCTTAGTGCTTGAGATTTGGTGCTTGTTTGTAATTTGGTGCTTGGCATTTGGTGCTTGTCTTACCCCTCACCCCTCATCTGTCACTCGCCCTTGATTCCTGCCGCCTTGATCACCCTGTCCCATTTCGCAATCTCGTTCTGCATGAACGCCGTGTATTGCTCCGGCGTGTTGCCGACGGGGTCCGCGCCCAGGCGTTGCAGGCGTTCGCGCAGGTCGGGCGAATTCAGCGCGCGCACGAGATCAGCGTGCAGCCGGTCGAGGATGGCGCGCGATGTCTTCGCCGGCGCGGCCACGCCGTAGGCGGTGGTCACTTCGTAGCCCGGAACGCCAGACTCCGCGACCGTCGGAACCTCGGGCGCCGCCGGCGTGCGTTTCGGGCCGGTGGTGGCAAGCGCGCGCAACTTGCCGGCGCGCGCTTGCAGGATGACCGTCGGCACGTTCCCGAAGTAGATCACGTGCTGGCCGGCCAGCAGGTCGATCACCGCCGGGCCACCCCCCTTGTAGGGGATGTGCAGCCATCTGACGCCAGTCATGTACTGGAACAGCTCCGCCGAAAGATGGACCGTGGTGCCGGTCCCGGACGAGCCGTAATTGATGCTGCCCGGCGGGTGTTTCTTGGAGAAAGCGATCAGCTCCTTTACGCTCCTCGGCGGGAACGAGGGGTGCACCACCAGAAGATTCTGGGATTCCGCCGCAAGCGTTACGAACGCGAAGTCCCTGATCGAATCGAAGTTGAGCTTGAGCAGCGCAGGGTTGGTGGCATGGCCGGGAGCAACCAGCAAAATGGTATAGCCGTCAGGCGCGGCGCGCGCTGCGAGCTCGGTTGCGATCGAAGCATTGGCGCCTCCGCGGTTTTCGATCACCACCGACTGGCCGAGGTATTCGGAAAGTTTCGGTGCGATCGCCCGCGCGACGATATCGTTGGTGCCGCCTGGCGGGAACCCGACCAGAAAGCGGATCGGCCTCGCAGGGTAGGGCGCCTGCGCCAGTGCGGAATGCGCCGCACCGAGAAGCAGAAATAGCGCCAGCAAGCGCGTGATGGACGAGACTTGCATGCGGGCCTCCTTCGTTACGCCCCATGGCGCTTCCCACGCGCCGCGGGCACGACCATGACGATTAGTATAAGCACGGTGGCGATCATGAACGCGAGGCTGATCGGGCGGGTGAAGAACACGGTCGGGTCCCCGCGCGAGATCAGCAGCGCGCGGCGCAGGTTCTCTTCCAGCAGCGGCCCGAGCACGTAGCCGAGGAGCAGCGGCGCCGGCTCGCACTCCAGCTTGACGAGAACGTAGCCGAGCACGCCGAGCAAGGCGCACAGGTAGACGTCGAACGGATTGTTGCTGACGCTGTAATTGCCGATGCAGCAGAACAGGATGATGGACGGAAACAGCCAGCGATACGGCACGGTCAGTAGCCTCACCCAGACCCCCACCAGCGGCAGGTTGAGGATGACGAGCAGGAAATTTCCGATCCACATGCTGGCGATGAGGCCCCAGAAGAGATCGGGCTTGTCGAGCATCACCTGCGGCCCGGGCGCGATGCCCTGCAGGGTCAGCGCCGCCAGCATCACCGCCATGGTCGCGCTGGCGGGGATGCCGAGAGTCAGCATGGGGATGAATGCCGTCTGGGCGGCTGCGTTGTTGGCCGCCTCCGGGGCCGCCACTCCTTCGATCGCGCCCCTCCCGAAACGCGATGGGTGCTTCGCAATCTTCTTCTCCAGCATGTAGGTGGCGAACGAGGAAAGGGCCGGCCCGGTGCCCGGCAGCACGCCGAAGCAGGCGCCCACGGCGGTGCCGCGCACGGTGGGCCACGCCGCGTCCTTGAGGTCCCGCGCGGTCGGCATCAGGCCGGTCACCTTGCCGGTATACACTTCGCGGGGCTCCCTGCTTTCGAGGTTGACCACAATTTCCGCCACCGCGAAGAGGCCCACCGCAACCACCGTGAAACCGACCCCGTCGACGAGCTCGGGGATGCCGAAGGAGTAGCGCGCCATGCCCGAATTGACGTCGACGCCGACGACGCCGATGAGCAGTCCCAGCACCACCATGGCGAGCCCTTTCACCGCATCGCCCTGGGTCATCACGGCTGAGGCGATGAGCGCCATCAGCATCAGCGAGGTGTACTCGGCGGCGCCGAACTTGAGCGCCCATTCCCCGAGCGTGGGGCCCGCCAGCGCGATCAGCAGGGTGCCGACGCAGCCGGCGAAGAACGAGGCGAGCGCCGCTGTGGCCAGCGCCGGGCCGGCGCGCCCCTGACGCGCCATCTGGTAGCCGTCGATGCAGGTCACCGCCGAGGCCGTCTCGCCGGGAAGGTTGACGAGGATCGAGGTGGTGGAGCCGCCATACTGCGCCCCGTAGAAAATCCCCGCG
>JBGQGU010000573.1:0-2408 GCA_041497655.1 Gammaproteobacteria bacterium | reverse complement strand
TGCTGGTGAACCCCGGCAGCCGGGCCGCCGTATACCAGGAGCTCGGCGACCGCTATTCGGCGATCGAGCCGCCGTCGCTTGCGGGGCTGTTCGCGACCTATCTGAGAAAACGCGGTCTGTCGGTCGCGATCGTGGACGCGCCGGCGTTAAACCTGAGTCCTGCCGGCGTTGCCGAGACGATCCGGGACAATTTCGAGCCGGTCCTGATCGTGATGGTGGTGTACGGCTTCCAGCCCTCCGCTTCCACCCAGAACATGACTGCGGCCGGCGAGACCTGCACCGCCATCAAGGCGCTGCGCGGGGACTGGCGCATCATGATGACCGGGACGCACCCCGCCGCGCTGCCCGAGCGCACCCTGCTCGAGGAGAAAATTGACTTCGTCTGCGATCGCGAAGGGCCGGAGACGATCCTGCTGACGGCGCAGGCGCTGAAGGCCCGAAGCCACGATTTCTCGAAGATTCCGAGCCTGTGGTACCGCGACGGGAAAGCCATCCGCTCCAACCTCCCCGGCGAACTGATGGACGACCTCGACGGCGCGATGGCGGGCGTGGCCTGGGACCTGCTGCCGATGGAGAAGTACCGCGCGCACAACTGGCATGCCTTTGAGAACATCGACGAGCGCTCGCCTTATGTGTCGATCCACACCTCGCTCGGCTGTCCCTATAAATGCACGTTCTGCCTCAGAGAAGGCACTGTAATTGTCACAGCAAAGGGCAAGAATAAGAAAATTGAGGAACTCGTCGAGGGAGACCACCTCCTTGCATGGGACGAACAGAAAAAAGATATAGCGAAAACCACTATTTCACAAACAGCGTCGCGCACTGTTGACCGGCTGCTGCGGATAACAATGGGTTCTGGCGAGCTCATCGAAGTCACCGATGAGCATCCAATCTACACCGAGCGCGGCTGGGTGGATGCCGGGAACATTCTGCCTGGCGACCGCGTGTTCGTGATGGAAACGCGAGACAAAATGCGCTACCAAATGCGAACCAACAATCCGACAAAGAACGGAATCTCCGCCGAATGGCGTGAGAATCTCGGGAAGTCAAATCGCGGTAAGCGCCGCAGTGCAGAATCGAAAGAACGTTACCGCCTCTCAAAGCTTGGTGACAAAAACCCGATGAAGCGCCCCGAGGTTGCGCTTGCGCCAGCGCTAAGGGAGGGCCGCTCTAAGCGCATGAAGGAATTGTGGGCAGACCCACAGCGGGCAGAAGCGTTTAACGCCACGCGGCCGACTGGCGAAAAACATTCCCGCTGGGCTGGCGGTTTGTCACGATATCCGTGGCCGCTCAAGTTCAACGATTTCCTTAAGAGGCGAATCAGGAAGCGCGACGACGAGACCTGCCAAGAGTGCGGGGTTAAGGCGGGTCTGACTGTTCATCACGTTGACTACGACAAGGACAATTGTGACGACTGCAACCTCATCACGCTATGCAGGCGATGCAATTCAAGAGCCAACGCGAACCGCCACCAATGGCAGGCGAAATACAGCGCCAGGCTATCTGCGCGCGGGCATTGCCCAAGTTTCCAAGAAATAAGAAGTATCGAGGAATTGAGCGGCGAGTTCCGCGTCTATAACTTCGAGTGCTCTCCCCATGACAATTACTGGGCGCACCGCGTTCTGGTTCACAACTGCTGCATCAACGCGCCGTTCGGCAAGTCCTCATATCGCATGTGGTCGCCGGAGACCGTGATCAAGGAGATCGATTTCCTCGTAGACAAACATGGCGTGAAGAACATCAAGTTCGTGGATGAGATGTTCGTATTGAACCGCAACCACGTGCTGGGCATCTGCGAGCGCCTCATCGAGCGCGGACATGACTTGAATATCTGGGCCTACGCGCGGGTGGACACCGTGAAGGACGAGTTCCTCGACAAGCTCGCCCGCGCCGGCTTCCGCTGGCTCGCGCTCGGCATCGAATCGGGCAGCAAGCACGTGCGCGACGGCGTGGAGAAGGGCCGCTTCGGCTCGCTCGAAATCCTCAAGGTGGTGAAGAAGATCCAGGACGCCGGCATCAACGTGATCGGCAACTACATCTTCGGCCTGCCCGACGATACCCGCGAGTCCATGCAGGAGACGCTCGACCTCGCGCTCGAGGCGAACTGCGAGTTCGCGAATTTCTACTGCGCGCAAGCCTATCCCGGCTCGAAGCTCTACACGATGGCCGTGGAGAAAAAGTGGCAGCTTCCCGATTCCTGGATCGGATACTCGCAGCACAGCTACGAGACGTTCCCGCTGCGGACCGACGCGCTGACGAACGCGGAAGTCCTGAAATTCCGCGACGACGCCTTCCACAAGTATTTCACCAACGACAGCTACCTCGCGCTGGTGCGGCGCAAGTTCGGTGAGGATGTCGTCAGCCACATCCGGGACATGACCCAAATCCGGCTGCGACGCCGATTACTC
>JBGQGU010000572.1:0-2410 GCA_041497655.1 Gammaproteobacteria bacterium | reverse complement strand
CTCGATCGCTTCCACTTCCAGCCCGGGGATGAGCTTGAGGACCTTCTGCACGGCGGGCATGGCGTCGAACGCCTTCTGGTGGCAATGGCCGTGGAGCAGCGCCTTCTTCTCCCGCAGCGGCCCGAGTTTCAGGTCGAGCCGGCCCGCTTCGTGCTCGCGCGCGAGGAATTCCTCGAACAGGAACGCATTCATCGCCAGCTCGGCGCTCTCCCCGCCCGGCAGCATCGAGATGAATTCGTCGCGCAGGCCCAATAAACAGGAGGGCTCCAGCCCGACCACCGGCACGCCGCGCTCGACATATGGCGTGAGCGTCTCGATCATGCGGCGCGCCTCGAGCCTCGCTTCGTCCACCAGGCCGGCGGCGAGAAAGGTGCGGCCGCAACAGAGCGGGCGTCCACCGTCCGTAGCTTGCGGCAGGTGTACGGTGTAGCGAGCCGCCTGCAGCACCGCGAGCGCAGCGCGCGCGTTCTCGGGCTCGAAGTAGCGGTTGAAGGTGTCCACAAACAACACCACCTCTAATCCCCCCGCGCTTCGCGCGACCCCCTTTTCAAAAGGGGGTGTTGCCCGGCGGGGGCGAACATCTACTCCCCCCTTTGACAAAGGGGGGTTGGGGGGGATTTCACGAAACGCGTCGCCGCGCCACTTCGGCAGCGAGCGCTGCGGCGCGAAGCCGAGCCACCTCTGCGCGATCGACTGCACTACGTTCGTGAGCGGCGCGACGCGGGAGGCGAGCGGCGCATATCGCGGTAGATAGGCAACCAGCCTTTCTTTGATCGACAACGCATGGCGTTGTCGATAGTGATGGAGGAACTCCACCTTCATCTTCGCCATGTCCACGCCGGTCGGGCACTCGCGCTTGCAGCCCTTGCACGAGACGCAGAGCTCGAGCGTCGCGTAGAGCTCCTCGGAGCCGAGCGCATCCGGGCCGAGCTGCCCGGAGAGCGCGAGCCGCAGCGTGTTGGCGCGCCCGCGCGTGAGATGCCGCTCCTCGCGCGTGACGCGGTACGACGGGCACATGGTGCCGGCGTCAAACTTGCGGCAGTGGCCGTTGTTGTTGCACATCTCCACCGCCTTGGCGAAGCCGTCCCCCTGATGTCCCGCGCCGGTCTCATGTTCCGACCAGTCGAGCGCAGTCTTGACCGGGATCGTGCCGTAGCCCGGCTTATAGCGGAAGAGCGTCCGGTCGTCCTGCTTCGAGGGCCGCACGATCTTGCCGGGGTTCAACAGCCCCTTGGGGTCGAAGAGGCCCTTGATCTCCTCGAACGCGCGCGTCAACTTCGGACCGAAGAACGGCTCGATCCACTCCGAGCGCGCCAGGCCGTCGCCGTGCTCGCCGGAATAGGCGCCCTTGTACTGCTTGACCAGTTCCGCCGCCTCTTCGGCAATGGCGCGCATCTTCACCGCGCCGTCGGCCCGCATGTCGAGGATCGGCCGGACGTGGAGACAGCCGACGGAAGCGTGCGCGTACCAGGTGCCCTTCGTGCCGTGCTTCTCGAACACGCGCGTGAGACGGTCGGTGTACTCGGCAAGATGCTCGAGCGGCACCGCGCAGTCCTCGATGAAGGACACGGGCTTGCCATCGCCCTTCATGGACATCATGATGTTGAGCCCCGCCTTCCTCACCTCCCACAACTCGCGCTGGAGCGCGCCATCGGTGATCTCCACCACGCCGCCCGGGAAGCCGAGCTCGCCCATCAACTCGACGAGCTGCCGGAGCTTGCGCAACTGCTCGTCGCGGTCATCGCCGGCGAACTCCACCAGCAGGATCGCGTCCGGGTCGCCCTTGATGGATCGCTCCACCGTGGCGCGGAAGGCGGGGTTCGCGCGCGCGAGCCCGATCATGGTACGGTCCACCAGCTCCACCGCGACCGGTGCGAGCTTCACGATGTGCAGCGGCGCTTCCATCGCCTTGAAGAAGGTCGGAAAATGGCAGACGCCGAGCGTCTTCACCTTCGGCAGCGGCGAGAGATTGAGGTGGATGCGGCGCGAGTATGCAAGCGTGCCTTCCGATCCCACCAGCAGGTGCGCCATATTGAACGACTCGCCCGACAGCATGTCGAGGTTGTAGCCGCCGACGCGGCGCAGGAGCTTCGGCACGCGGTGCTCGATCTCCTCCGTCTCGCGCGCGGCGATGGCGCGGATCTTCTTCACCAGCTCGACGTAGCCGCTCGGCCCGGCAAGCCGTTCGGCGTCGCCCGGCGCCTCGCCGAACGCGTACTCCGAACCGTCGGCAAGTACGGCGTCGATCGCGCGTACGTTGTGCACCATGTTGCCGTAGTGGATAGAGCGCGAGCCGCAGGAGTTATTGCCTGCCATGCCGCCGATCGTCGCCTGCGCGCTGGTCGAAACGTCCACCGGGTACCACAGCCCGTGCGGCCTCAAGTACGCGTTCAACTGGTCGAGCACGACG
>JBGQGU010000571.1:0-2420 GCA_041497655.1 Gammaproteobacteria bacterium | reverse complement strand
GAGCTGATGCTGAACGCGACGCGCACGCAGGCGCTCTTTCGGCTCAAGAACGTCGAGCTCGTGGCGCAGCTCATCCAGGGCACCTTCCCCAACTACGCCCAGCTCATCCCCGACGATGTCGCCAGCCGCGCCACCGTCGACGCGGCCGAGTTCCTGCGCGAGACACGCATCGCCTCGATCTTCGCCCGCGACGGCAGCGGCATCGTCCGGCTCCAGTTCCAGCCGGGCGAGGATGTCGCGCCCGGGCGCATGATCATCTCCGCCCGCGCCGAGGAAGTGGGCGACAACATGGGCGAGCTGGACGCCACCATCGAGGGCGAGCCGGACAAGATCGCGTTCAACGGCAAATACTTACAGGACTTCCTGCAGGTGGTGGAAGGCGGCCGCGTCGTGCTGGAGATGAACGGCGCCTCGCGCCAGGGCGTCCTCCGCCCCGTGGGCGACGAGCGCTTCGTCCACGTCCTCATGCCCATGGTCGTGCAGTGGTAGACTAGCCCCTTCGGGAGCCTTAAACGGCGAGCCCCTGTCGCGGTACTGCCTGCCGATCGGCACATGCGCCAGGCATTGACACGTGGGAAACTGTGTGGTGATCAGGCACGTGGACTAGCGCCGCCGTCTTGTCGCAGCGTCCCGTCTGAGCCGGACCGGGACATCGAACCCGGTGATCGCCCTCAGGGGAGGAAGGAGCCACAGAATGAATCCCCCGCCGAAGGATCGCCTGTGGTCTCCCGTGCTTGTGCTTTCGTTCGCCCTCGTCGGCCTCGCCCTCGTAGCCCTGGCCGCGTGTGGTGGCAACGGTGGGGGCGGGAAGACCACCCCTCAGCCGAGCGCGACCGTCGCGCAGACTGGGCCGGGGACGATCACGCTCAGCTCGAGCGCGATCACGGGCCAGAGCGGCAAGATGCTGCTGGTGTTCGCCATGCCCCAGGGCGGAACCGGCCCGATGGCGCGGGCGTGTGTCCCCATCACTTCTGATCCATTTGCCGTCCCGAGCACCGTTATGATCGATGTGGGGGCTGGCCAGGACCCCTGCAGCGGGTCGACGCCCGAGACCAAGTTCCCCGAAGGGTCATATTCGGTCACTGCGGGCGTGTATGTGCCGGGAACGCAGACGGCTGCAGTGCAGACCACGCAGACCGTGCGCGTCAGCGGCGACGTGACGGTAAAGGTCGATGGCGCCGCGCTGTCTCAGTAAGCGAAGCGGGCCTAGACCAAACCGAAGGCCAGGCTTGAGCCTGGCCTTCGCATGCGTTTCGCCTAGCCCTTCTATTCCTTCGCTTTTCGGCCGCGCCGGCCGCGGATCGTGAGCGCCAGGAAGACACCCACCGCGCCGAGCACAGCGCTCGCGATGAGCGCCCAGATCATCTGTGTGTTCCAGTCGAACCAGAGGAAGTGGATCTGCACGTGTTGCAGGTTTTGGAAGAAAAATAGGACCAGCGCGATGCCGGCGATGAGCACGCCGGCCATCTTGAGCTGATCGAGAAGGTCACGCCGCTCTTGCGGTTCGGTCGCTGGCGTGTGGCGGGGTTCCTGTTGCATGCTGCTCTTCCTCCCTCACGGGGTCGCTTCGCTGCTCCCTATCATGCCTCGCCCCGATCGACGATGCGATAGATCACCGTGCCCTGCGCGCAGAGCTTGCCGTCCGCGTCGGTGACGCGCACCTCGCTGTAGATGATCTCCTTGCCGCGCTTGAGCACGCGGCCCTCGGCGTAACAGTCCTGCGCCAGCACGCCCGAGAGGTAGTTCACCGTGATGCCTACGGTGGAGCCGAAGTAGCGCGGGTTGCCGATCTCCGACGTCGTCCACGCCGCCATCGAGCCGGTCGTGTCGATCAGCGCCGCGATGGCGCCGCCGTGGAGCGCGTCGGCCGCGGTCGTGTTCTCCTTCTTGAACGGCAGCCGCAGCTTCACCCAACCCTCGCCCGCCTCGACGAACTCCATGCCCACATAGACGGAGAACGGCATGACGCCGATCACCTTGGCGATGCGCTCCCGACCCTTCTTCGTGTCGGCCTCGGCCATCGAAACCTCCGTCGCCATATTCGGACGGCGCTCGCTCCGCCCGTTGGCGCATAGGATAGCAAACGCTGGAAGGCGACGCGCCAAGGCCCAACGAGCAAGGTCGTAGGGATGGACCTTCGGGTCCGTGCGGCCCTTTCGATGAGTTTTCGTTCGGGCCGGACAGAGCTAAAGCTCTGTCCCTACGCAGTCTTCGTTCATGTCCGGGGTACGAGCGCGATGTGTATCGCCTCCTCGCCCGGGATCTCCCGCGCGAGGAGCTTCAGCGCGCGCTCTGCCTCCTCCAGCGGCAGCGTGTGGGTGTGCATCTTCTCGAGCGGGTACTTGCCCGACTCGATCAGCCGCACCGCCGGCTCGTAGGCGTGGAAGTCGACGCCGAAGACGCCTTTGATCGTCAGCTCT
>JBGQGU010000570.1:0-2432 GCA_041497655.1 Gammaproteobacteria bacterium | reverse complement strand
GCCTCGACGAGGTAATCCGAGTGCGGATTGGCGCGGCGGCCGAAGCTGCCGCCGGCGTACAGCATGTGCAGGCTCACTTGCTCGGGTTTCAGCCCCACGACCTCCGCGACCGCCGCCTGGTCTATGGTCTGGAACTGCTCGCCGTTCCAGACTTCGCACGCTTTCGCACCGAGCTTCACCACGCAGTTCATCGGCTCCATCGCCGCGTGCGCGAGGTAGGGGAATTCGTACGCCGCCTCCAAAGTCTTCGCCGCGCCGGCGAGCGCGCCGTTGACGTCGCCATCCTTGCGCGCGGGAAGCCCCGGCGTCGCCGCGAGCTTCCTGTACTCGGCCATGATCTCGGGCGTGCCGAGCTTGAACGCACCCGTCTCGTCCCATTCGACGGCGAGGGCATCGCGGCCTCGCTTGGCCGTCCAGAAGTCCCGCGCCAGCACCGCCACGCCCTGCGGGATCGCCACCACGTCGGTCACGCCTTTCACCGACTTCGCCTTCGCCGCGTCGAATGATTTCACCTTGGCGCCGAAGCGCGGCGGGTGCGCGACGACCGCGGTCAGCAAGCCGGGAAGCTTCACGTCCTGCGTGAACTTCGCGGTGCCGGTGGACTTCGCCCGGCTGTCCGTACGCGGCACCCGCTTGCCGATATAGACGAAGTTCTTCGCGTCCTTCAACGTCACCTCGGCCGGAACCGGCAGCTTCGCCGCGTCCGCGGCGAGCCGGCCGAAGCTCGCCTTTTGCCCGGAGACCTTGTGCAGCACCGTGCCGCGGCTCACCGTGAGCGAATCGGGCTGGACGCCCCAGCGCTGCGCGGCGGCGGAGACGAGCATTGCGCGCGCCGTGGCGCCCGCCTTGCGCAGCTGCTCCCAGGAATTGGCGATCGCGGTGCTGCCGCCCGTGCCCTGCATGGGGCCCCAGAACAGGTTGTTGTAGCGGCCCGCCTCGGCCGGCGCGCCCTCGACGCGGATCTGGCCCCAATCGGCGTCGAGCTCCTCGGCGACGAGCGTGGGCAGCCCGGTGTAGGTGCCTTGGCCCATCTCCAGGTGCTTCACGATGACGGTCACGCGGTTGTCGGTGCCGATGCGGACGAAGGCGTTCGGTGCGAACACGCCGGCGGCGACGGCCTTGCCGCCCGCCCGGCCCGGGCCCGCCTGGGCAAATACTCCGGGCGCCGCGAGGCCGAGCGTGAGGCCGGCGCCGGCCCTGAGGAAATCGCGCCGGCTGAGGTTGACGATGTCGAGGGTGTCCATGCGTCCTCCTAACGAGCTTTCGGTAAATGGTCGACAAACCATTTACCGCTGTCCATTTCCCCTCTCCACTCGGGAGAGGGGGAAGGGGTGAGGGGTCGAGCGTCGTCAGTCATCTTGCCGACGCTCGTTAGGCCAGCGCGCCGGCCGCGCGCTTGATGGCGGCCCGGATGGCGTTGTAGGTGCCGCAGCGGCAGACGATGCCGGTCATCGCGGCGTCGATGTCGGCGTCGCTCGGCTTCTTGTTGGCGGCGAGCAGCGCCGCCGCGGCCATGACCTGGCCCGACTGGCAGTAGCCGCACTGCGGCACGTCGAGCGCAACCCAGGCGGCCTGCACCGCCTTGCCGACGCTGCCCGCGCCGATGCCCTCGATCGTCGTGATCTTCTTGCCGGCCGCAGCGCTCGCGGGCGTAATGCAGGAGCGCGTGGGCGCACCATCGACGTGCACGGTACACGCGCCGCACAGCGCCATGCCGCAGCCGTACTTGGTGCCGGTCAGGTTCAGGTGGTCGCGCAGCACCCACAGGAGGGGGGTGTCGGGCTCGGCGTCCGCCTGCGTCTTCTTGCCGTTGAGGTCGAAGGAAATCATCGCGGCGTTCCTTTCGGGGAATCAGGATCAGACTCGACGTTCATTGAAGTATCGCGCCAAACCCCGGCCAGCGCCACAGGGGGCGAAGCCCCCTCGTGGCGGGTGATGAGTGATGGGTGATGAGTGATGGGGCGAAGCTAAGGCAGAAGGCGGAAGGCGAGGCTCCTCACTTTGTCGCTGCGTCACCTTGTCACTTAAGATAGCGCTTTGAGGAGATCGCCATGCCCAAGCTCGTCAAGCAAGCGGTAACTCTCCCGGCTCCAGCCAAGGCGCTGTATGCAATGTATCTCAACCCGAGAGCGCATAAAGCGATCACCGGCGGGAAGGTCGTCATCGGCGCGCGGCCTGGATCGAAGTTCAGCGCCTTCAACGGCATGCTGCGGGGCCGGATGCTCTACACCGTCCCCGGCCGGCTGATCGTGCAGGCCTGGCGCTCGTCGGGCTGGAACAAGGGCGACCTCGACTCGACCCTGATCCTGCGCTTCACGCCCAAGGGCCGGAGCGGCCGCATAGACCTCGTGCACGCCAACGTTCCCGACCACGACTACCGCGGCGTCAACAATGGGTGGAAGAAGTATTACTGGCGCCCGTGGCGGAAATAT
>JBGQGU010000569.1:0-2435 GCA_041497655.1 Gammaproteobacteria bacterium | reverse complement strand
TGTGGCGGCCGGTAACGAAGCGCATCTCTTCGTCCTGCAGGTGAAAATTGGCCTGCGGGAAGTCGAAGAATGTCCCGACGTGGTCGTAGTGCATGTGCGTGATGATGACCTCGCGCACCTCTTCGGCCTTGATGCCCAGCAGGGCCAGCCCGGCTTTCGGTGTGCGGATGTATTCGCGCTTGCGCTTCGCCGCCACCTCCGCGGTGAAGCCCGTGTCCACCACGATGGTTCGCCCCTCGTTGCGGATCACCCAGACGAAATAATCCATGGCCATCGGCGCATCATGGGGATCCCCGCCGATGAAATGCTCGGCGCGCCGCGCATCGCGCCGCGCGTACTTGATTGCATAAACCTCGTAGTGAGGAAGCTGCATGCTCGACCTCGTCAGCCCTCGCGCTCGATCACGGCCTGGATGTCCGCCGCCGGCACCTTGATCTCCACCTTCGCGCGCTCCTCCTGCAGCAGCAGGAATACCCGCGAGTCCTTGGCGCCCCAGCCGCGGTTGATCGCTTCAGCCATTTCCGCATGGGCAAGCGAAGCCATGCGCATCGGCACGCCGATCTCGCGCGCGAGCTCCGTGGCGAGCGTCACGTCCTTGAACGCGAGATTGAGCGCGAATTCCGGCGGATCGAACTTGCCCTGCAGGAAATTGTCCGCCATGCGCTCGAAGGTGCGCTTGCGCCCGAGGGCACCCTGGCGGATCGCGGACCACAGCGCCAGCGGCTCGACACCGGCCTTCACGCCCATGGTGAAGACTTCGGCCACCGCGCAATGAATCGCGTAGCCTGCCGCGTTATGCACCAGTTTCGCAATCGAGCCGGCCCCGATTGGGCCGATATACCGCACCTGGTCGCCAATGGCATCGAGGACCTTGCGATACTGATCGAACACCGCCTTGTCGCCGCCCACCCATAACGCCAGCTTGCCGCTCTTCGCCCCCTTCGGCCCCCCGCTGACCGGGGCATCGAGCACCGGCAGCCCCTTCGCGGCAAACCGCTGGTGCAGGCGGCGCATCACGCTCGGCGAATTGGTCGAAAGGTCGAACCACGGCACGCCGCGCCGCATGGTCTGGATCAGGCCTTCTGCGACCGCTTCCACGTCGCGCGGCCCGGGCAGCGAAGTCAGCACGATGTCCGCATCCTTGGCCACTGCCGCGGGCGAGTCCGCCCAGACGCAGCCGGCCGCGAGATGCGGCTTGGCCGCGTCGCGCCGCAGGTCGTGAACGACGAGGTCGTAGCCGCCCTTCACGCGCGCATTCAGCGCCATGCTGCTGCCCATGGTCCCCAAACCTATGAAGCCGATGCGCATGTTTCCTCTCCTGGTGTTTATAGAACCAAATAGACAGGATTTACATGATTTACAGGATTAAATCAAAACCGAGAGCCTTCATAAGTTGCAATTGGTCTTGATCTTGTCAATCCTGTTAATCCTGTCCATTCGCTTGATCTTATCTGTGTGTTGTGAAGCTTATCACGCGGCGGATATCATCCCGGCATGCTGATCGCTCAACCAGGCCGCATGGGCCCGCTCAAGCTGCGCAACCGCATCATCATGGGCCCGATGGGTACCAACTACGGCACCACCGACGGTTTCTCCACCGAGCGCGACAAGCTCTATTACGGCGAGCGCGCGCGGGGCGGGGCCGCGATGATCATCACCGAGGCCATGGTGATTCAGCCGGGCGCGCGCAACCACACCAATTCCCTGTGCCTGTTCCACGACCGCTACATTCCCGGGCTGGCCGGTATCGTGGACGCGATCCATGCGGGCGGCGCCCTGGCGGTCGGACAGATTAATCACCGCGGCGCTCTGCTTAAGCGCTCTGTGCTGGGGATGGAGCCGGTGACGGCGTCCGACTGGCACAACCCCAACACCGGGGAGCCGGCCCGCGCCATCACCCTGCCGGAGATCGACGCGGTCCAGCACGCCTACCTCGATTCCGCGCGCCGGCTCTATCGCGCCGGCTACGATGCGGTCGAGCTGCACGCCGCCAACGGCTATCTCTTCCAGCAGTTCCTGAGCCCGCGCATCAACCGGCGCGAGGACCGCTATGGCGGATCGATCGAGAACCGGATGCGCTTCCTGACGGAAACGGTGGCCCTCATATGCAGCGAGCTGCCCGGCTTCCCGCTCATGGTGCGGGTCAGCGTGACCGAGTACTGCGAGGGCGGCTACACCGAGCAGGACATGATCGCGCTGTGCCAGGCGCTGGAGCGCGCGGGGGTGATCGCGATCGACATGTCGGGCGGCACCAACGAAAATCCGGAGCTGTCGCGCTACTGCATCCAGCCGCCCTCCTTCGCCCGGCGCTTTCTCGAGCCCTACGCGCGCCCGATCGCCAAGGCGGTCGGTATCCCGACCATCATGGCCGGGCGCGTGATAGACCCGGAGGACGCGGAAGGCATACTCCAGGCCGGCAGCGCCGACTTCGTGGC
>JBGQGU010000568.1:0-2450 GCA_041497655.1 Gammaproteobacteria bacterium | reverse complement strand
CTCGCCCGCCACGCCACCAGCAAGATCGCCTCGCTCGAGGACCTGGAGCGCGTCGCGAGCCTCGGCTTCCGCGGCGAGGCGCTGGCGAGCATCGCCGCGGTCTCGCGCCTGACGCTGACCAGCCGCCGCGCCGGCGAGAAGCACGGCTGGACCGTCACCGCCAGCGGCACGGACGTTTCGAAGGCGGCCCCAGCGCCGCTCGCCGCCGGCACCAGCATCGAGGTACGCGACCTCTACTTCAACACGCCGGCCCGCCGCAAGTTCCTGAAATCCGAGTCGACCGAGTTCGCACACTGCGAGGAGGCGTTCAGGCGCATCGCGCTCTCGCGCCCGGAGGTCACCTTCACGCTACAGCACAACGTGCGGGCGCAGCGGCATTTCAAAACGCAGTCACTGCGCGGCCGCATCGGCGCCGTGCTGGGCGAGGATTTTCACACTGGCGCCCTTGAGCTCGATGAATCGAGCGCCGGATTGCGGCTCCACGGGGCCATCGGCCTTCCGGCGCACGCGCGGGCGAGCCGCGACGAGCAGTACTGCTTCGTCAATGGCCGCTTCGTGCGCGACAAGCTCATTGCGCATGCCATCCGCCAGGCCTACCAGGACGTGCTGCATCACGAGCAGTATCCGTCGTTCGTGCTGTTCCTCGAGATCGATCCCGCCCAGGTCGACGTCAACGTCCACCCGACCAAGACCGAGGTGCGCTTCCGCGACGCGCGCGGCGTTCACCAGTTCATTTTTCACGCGCTGAACAAGGCCCTCGCGGGCACGGTGGCCGGCGCCACGATGGTTCGCAGCGCGGTCGCAGCGCCAGCGCTCGGGATCGCCGCGCAACCGATGCGCCAGGCGGCGATGGCGCTGGGGGCCGCGGAGCCGATCGCGTTCTACGAGACCTTGTTCCGGCAGCCTGCACCCGCCGCGCCCCTGCCGGAGGCGGAAGAGGCGCCGCTCGGTTTCGCGCTGGCGCAGCTCTCCGGCGTCTACGTGCTCGCCCAGAACCGGCACGGACTCGTGATCGTGGACATGCACGCCGCCCATGAGCGCATCATGTACGAGCAGCTGAAGGAGGCGCTCGACCGGCGCGACATCCCGATGCAGCCGCTGCTGGTGCCGGTGACCTTCTCCACCGAGGCGCTGGACGTCGCAACCGTGGAAGAGCACGCGGAGGTGCTGCGCACGATCGGCTTCGACATCGCCGCCGCCTCGCCCACTTCGCTCATAGTGCGGGCCGTTCCCGCACTGCTCGCCGACGCCGATTCGCGCCGCCTTGCATCCGATGTGCTGCGCGAGGTTCGCGAGTACGGCGCGAGTCGGGTCCTCACCGAGCGGCGCAACGAGCTGCTGGCGACCATGGCGTGCCATGCCGCAGTGCGCGCCAACCGCAAGTTGACGGTCCCGGAGATGAACGCCCTGCTGCGCGAGATGGAAGCGACCGAGCGCTCCGGCCAGTGCAACCACGGCCGTCCGACCTGGCACCAGGTCACGGTTGTCGAACTCGACAAGCTGTTCATGAGAGGTCGGTGACCTCCTCATGAACCGTGACTCGTTACTCGTTACTCGTTTCTCGTGACCAGCAGGAAAAAAAGCAAGTCCAAGCCGGCTCGGAGGAAGTCAGCCGCTCCGCGCCGCCTCCCAAAGAAGGCGGCGCGTGCGCGTCGCAGCAAGCCTGCGCCCGCCATCGCCCCGGGACAAACAGCAACCTCCAGTGCCGCGGACCTGTCCTCCATAAGGGTTTACGAATCGCCAGTAACGAGTAACGAGCAACGAGCAACGAGCAACGCAAAATCGCCGCCGGCGATTTTGCTCATGGGGCCTACGGCGAGCGGCAAGACCGCCGTGGCCCTGCGTCTCGCGCGGGAACTGCCGTGCGAAATCATCAGCGTGGACTCGGCCCAGGTCTACAAGGGCATGGACATCGGCACGGCCAAGCCCGGCGCCGCTTTGCTGAAAGAGGCGCCGCATCACCTGATCGACGTCATCGAGCCGCACGAGAGCTATTCCGCCGCGCGCTTTCGCGACGACGCGCTGGCGCTGATGCGCGAGATCACCGAGCGCGACCGCATTCCCCTGCTGGTGGGCGGCACCATGCTCTACTTCCAGGCGCTCACCGAGGGGCTCAACGAGCTGCCGGAAGCCGACCCGATGATCCGCCTCATGATCGAAACCATGGCCGGGGAGCAGGGCTGGCCGGCGTTGCACGCGAGGCTGGCGCGGGTGGATCCCGAGACGGCGGCGCGCCTGGAGCCGAACGACGCGCAGCGCATCCAGCGTGCGCTGGAGGTCTATTACCTCACCAACAAGCCGCTGTCCGAGCTGCTGAAGAAGCCCAAGTACGTCTATTTCCCCTACAGCCCGATCAGGATATCCCTCGTCCCCGGCGACCGCGAGGTGCTGCACACGCAGATCGCGCAGCGCTTCGAGGCGATGCTCGAGGCGGGGCTGGTGACGGAATT
>JBGQGU010000567.1:0-2451 GCA_041497655.1 Gammaproteobacteria bacterium | reverse complement strand
TTGGCGCGACGAGGCCGTACCAGTTGACCACGACGACGCCAGGCACGCCTGCCTCGGCGAGGGTCGGCGTGTCGGGCAAGGCCGGCGCGCGTTTCGCCGGCGTCACCGCCAGCACGCGCAAACGCCCGCTCCTGATGTGGACCTGGGACGAGATGATGGTCGCAAACGACAGGTCGATGCGCCCGCCGACCAGATCCGCGTAGGCGGCGCCCAGGCCTTTGTACGGGACGTGAATCATTTGCGTGCTGGTGGCGATCTGGAACAGCTCCGTAGTCATGTGTATCGGGCTGCCGATGCCGGATGAGCCGTAGTTCAGCTTGCCCGGGTTCGCGCGCGCGTATTTCACGAGCTCGAGGACCGATTGCGCGGGCAGCGACGGATGCACGACCAGCGCGTAGCCCTGCGCGGTGACCTGCGACACCGGCGCAAAATCACGCACGAGGTCGAAGCGAGATGGGTAGAGCATCGGGTATATCACCGTGGTGGCGCTGAGCATCATCAGGGTATGGCCGTCCGGCGCCGCATCGGCCAGGATCTCGAGGGCGACCTGGCTGCCGGCGCCCGGACGGTTGTCGACGACGACGCTCTGCCCGAGCGAATCGGTAAGACTTTGCGCGAGGCTGCGCGTGACGGCATCCATGCCGCCGCCTGGCGATAGCGGCACGAGCACACGCAGCGGCCGGCTCGGGAAAGTCAGGGCGTGGGAAGCGAGCGCGAGCAACGCGGACAGCAGCGCCAGCGCCTTCATGCAAGTGCGCGCATTCATCGGGCCTCCTCCGCTGAGTAAAGGTTGGAAGCGTAGGGATGAGGGATGAAGTATGAGGGATTTCAGTGCCGTTAACTTGCCCGATCAATGCGTTGCGCGGGTCCGACCCGGTTCCTCCACCCGGCTCCTCGCCTTGGCTATCCATCCGTCCACCGCTACCACTTCGTAACACCACGTAACGCGCTATGATTCGTGGGGAGACCTCGGACTCCGGCCCCATTTATTATGCATAATCACGACATATCACGGCGGTATGTATAAGATTCGTCGGTGCAGGCTTGCGCGGTCCGGACCCGTTTGTTTACAACGCGCTCATGAGGGGAAAGTGCATGCAAATACTCGACAACCTTGCGTTCTGGCAATGGATTGCTCAGGTCCTGGTCGTATTTTTCATCATCGGCGGTTTGGTCGGTATCGCGGTCGGATACGGCTTGTTCGCCAACAGCGCGCGCACGGTGACGTTCTTGAGCACCATGAACCGCTGGACTTCCACGCGGCGTGCGATGAAGCCGGTCGAAATTCTCCGCAACACCACTCCTGTCGTGCAGAAATACATGCGCGTAATCGCTGCGATCTTCCTCGTCGGCGGCCTCTATTCGCTCTATGCCCTGATCGCGCAATTCAACACCGAGGCGATCATCTTCAGCCTCAAGTTGAGTAAGGTGCACCCGCAGATCTCCGGATTGCTGATCGACGGCGCCCGGTGGATCCTGATCGTAGGCAACGTGGCCGCGATCGCGGTCGGTATCATGATGGCCTTTTTCCCCGACAAGCTGATCGCGCTCGAAGCCCGCGGAAGCAAGTGGTTTTCCGCCCGGTCGATGACCCAGATCGGGGACCAAATGCATGCCCCGCTCGACCGGTGGGTCGCCGCCTCGCCCCGCGCCGCCGGCGCGGTCATCACGGTCGGCAGCTTCGTCATCGTGGTGAGCTTTGCATTCATGCTATTCGCGCAGCGCTGAGCAAGGGTAAATGGAGCCGGGTTCACATACTCCAACACGCGGATCGGGCGTTTGTAGCCAATTTGAGGAGGGCTCAATGAAGCATGCAGCTCGTTTGTTCCTGGTTTCGGTATTGTCATGCGCCGCATCGAGCGTCGCCGCAGCGGACGCCGCGGCAGGCTATCCCAGCAGGCCGATCCGGTTCATCGTGCCATTCGTGGCCGGCGGTCCAAGCGACGTGCTCTCACGGCTGCTCGGCCAGAAGCTGACTGAAAGCTGGGGCCAGACCGTCGTCGTCGACAATCGCGGAAGCGCAGGCGGCATCGTGGGCTTCGAGCTTGGCGCCAAGGCGCCGCCGGACGGATACACGTTGCTGCTCGCCAACGGCGCCGGGCTCACGATCAACCCGAGCGTGTATCTCAAGCTGCCGTACGATCCCCATCGCGACTTTCAGCCCATCACGCAGGTCACCTCCGGCGCGTACTTCATGGTGATCACGCCGTCGCTGCCGGCCAAGACCGTGAAGGAATTCATCGCCCTCGCCAAGGCAAAGCCAGGGGGTCTCAATTTCGCGGCGACTGGAACCAACAACCTGCTCGCGGCGGAGCAGTTCAACTATATGGCCGGTGTCAAAACGGTGGCCGTGAATTACAAGGGAACCGGGCAGGCGGTCAGCGCGGTGATGAGCGGCGAAGTGCAGATGTTCGTCATCAGCCCGCTGATCGCCATACCGCAGGTCAAGGC
>JBGQGU010000566.1:0-2476 GCA_041497655.1 Gammaproteobacteria bacterium | reverse complement strand
GGTCGCGCCGGCGAGCGTCACCGCCAGGCCGTCGAGGACCACCTGCTTCGAGATCTCCACGGCCTCGGGCGGCAGACGATCGTACTGGACGGACAGGATACAGTCGACGAACTGCTCAGTAAGCGTTGCGCTCATGAAACCACGGATGTTCCATTTGATTTCAACGGCGGGTTTCCGTTTTCACCAGCACGCCGTCACAGATCGCGCGGAATTCGTCGAACGTCAGGTAGTGGCGGCCGTGATTGGTTGCGACCGCCGCGCGCGCCCGGAACAGGATGGTCTGAAGCTCGTCCTCGTCGCATTTCATCTTCCAGCCGTGCATCAACTCGCGCACGAACACCGGATCGTCGGTGTGCGCGCTGCTGCGCTCGCGGCCGAACAGGATCTTGGCACCGATCACCGCCTCGAACTCGCGGCCGACGACCTGCGGCGCTATGCCTATGGTGGCTTCCGCCGCGGAGCTGCCCTCGAGATGGCCGACGCCCTCCTCTTTGTTCCAGTTCTCCCCAACGATCGGCTTCCACGGCGGCAGGCTCACGCCGAACGCATCGCGAACGTAGGTGCAGAGCTCGTACAGCGCGTCGAGCTTGATGCCGGTATCCACCCCATACATCTCGAGCAGCGCCGCCGCCTCTTCCAGCGCGACGCAGCCGCCGCGGTCGCCGATGCCGATGACGGAAGCGTCTATCCACGTCGCGCCGCCTTCCGCTGCCGCCATGGCATTGGCGGTGGCGACCCCGAGATCGTTGTGGTGCTGGATGTAGACGTCGCAATTGCCGACCGCTGCCTTCACCTTCGAGATAAAGACGCGCGTCGCGAGCGGCGTGCTGTTGCCGCGGCTGTCAACGATGTACACGCCGTCCGCGCCGGCCTTCGCCATCGCCGCGCCGAACAGGCACACGGTGTCTATCGGGCTGCGCATGCTGTCCACGATCCACGGCACGACGCGGATGCGCTGCTTCTTCATGTAGGCGATGCTTTCGGCGATCGCGTCCACCACCATTCTCTTGGTCAGCTTGCCGGAGAAATCCGAGGTGGTGTCTTCGTACGACCACTTCACGATCGGCGAGATCACGTCGGCGCCGAGGTCGATGTGCCGGTCAATCGCGCCGCGCCAGTCGCCCTTCAGCGGCGGCGTGACGCCGGGGCCCTTCGCGACCAGCCGCGTCTTGATCCCCATGCGGCGGCAGGCGCGTACCATGTCGGCCTCCTCGCGGAATGTCGCATGGCTCGGCAGCGTGATCTCGCCGACCCCGACCGCGTCCAGCCGCTCGATGACGCCAAGCCGCGTGTTCCAGTTGAGCTGGTGCCCGACGCAGTCGTCGCCTTCACTGATTGTGCAGTCGATGAAACGCACCTTACGGGGCATGCCGGCGCGTTGGGCGAGCGCGTCGGCATCCCAGTAGGACGGGTTGGCGAGCCAGCGGCCGGGCTTGTGCCACGGCTTGGCGCCGCCGGCATCGCCTGTTGAAGTTTTCTTAGCCATTTTGGACCTCAATTCGCGAAACAACCAGACATCAAATGCAAAAAACGGACAAGATTCACAGGATTAACAAGAGTAAACCAACATCAACATCTGCTCTTATTTTGCTTCTGCCTTTCGATCCAATCCTGTAAGTCCTGTTAATCCTGTCTATTCAGGTGTTGATCAGTCGGCGCGGATGCCCGCGCGGTTGATGACTTCCTTCCACTCCTTCAGCTCGTGCCGGATGTGCGCCGCGAACTCGGCTGGCGTGGAGCCGACCGGCTCGACCCCGCCTTTATTGAGAAAGTCCCGCATCGGAGCTTCCTTGAGCACCGCCGTGAACTCGCGGTAGAGGCGATCCACGATGGGCCGCGGCGTCTGCGCCGGCGCCAGCAGGCCAAACCAGGGGCTGACCTCGAAATCCTTCACGCCCGCCTCGGCGAACGTGGGCACATCGGGCACGGAAGCCAGCCGGTGCTTGCTGGTGACGGCGACGCCGCGCAGCTTGCCCGCGTTGAGCTGCGCCAGCACTGAGGGCAGGCCCGTGAACATGAGCTGCACGTGCCCGCCCAGCACGTCGTTGATCGCCGGGGAGCTGCCCTTGTAGGAAACGTGCTGGATATTCACCCCGGTCCTGAACCTGAACAGCTCGGCGAGCATGTGCGGCGCGCTCCCGGTCCCGCCCGATGCGTAGTTGAGCTCGCCCGGCTTGGCTCTGGCCAGGGCAAGCAGCTCGGAAACCGTCCGGAACGGCACGCCCGGGTGGGTAAACAGTATGTAGTTGATGGCGACGAGCTGCGTGATCGGGCTGAAATCCTTGACCGAGTCGTACGGGAGGTTCTTGCGCAGCAGCGGGCTCACCACCAGCGTGCCCTCGCCGCCGTTGACGATGGTGTAGCCGTCCGGTGGAGACTTGGCGCCGATTTCGGCGCCGACCGTGCCGCCCGCGCCGGTGCGGTTGTCCACCACGACCTGCTGGCCCAAACGCTCGCTGGCCCGTTGCGCGAGCGC
>JBGQGU010000565.1:0-2484 GCA_041497655.1 Gammaproteobacteria bacterium | reverse complement strand
TTTTCATCTGGACCGGATGGACAAGATCAAGCGGACGCCACGGCCTTCCCCGACAATTCGAGCTTGATTGCATGGACCGCCCGGTCCAGGTCTTCCTCGTTGTTGAAGAAGGACATCGAAAGCCGCAGCGCGCCGTCCTTGACGTTCACCACAATCCAGTGCTGCGCGCGCAGGCGTTCCATCAACCGCGCCGCATCCGGCACCAACACGTTGACGATCTGGGCGCGCTCTTCCCACAGTTCCGGCGTCGCCGTTTTCAGACCGGCGGCCTTGAGCAGCTTGAGGCACGTTGTCGAAAGCTCGCGCACCCGCTCTTCGATGTGCTTCAGCCCGACAGCCTGGATGAACTCGGCCCCACGGCGCAACACGTGCACCCCCAGGAAATTGGGATTGCCGCCCTCGAACCGGTGCGCGGTGCGGACGTAATCGAACTGGCTCACTGCGCGCGCGCGCGCCGTCGCCGCGCCTGCCGCGACCGGCTGCTTCACAAACGGCGTTTTCAGCTCGTTCACCAGCGCCTCGCGGCAATAGACGATGCCTGACCCCGTCAGTCCGAGCAGACCCTTGTGCCCGCCGATGGCGACGATATCCGCGCCCAGCTCGTTGAGGGGCGCCGCCAGGATTCCGGCGGCCTGCACGCCGTCAACGACGAGCCGGACTCCGCGGTCCCGGCAGACGCTGCCCAGCTCCGGCAGATTCACGCGGTAGCCGTTGCCATAGGTGACGTATGCGGTGGATACGACGCGGGTGCGCCCGTCCATCTTCTCGAGGAAAACTTCCAGCGGCAGGCGCCAGCCCCGGTGCGCAGCGAAGCGGATCTCGACGCCCTTCGCCTCCCAGTGCTTCCATACCCAGACGTTCGCCATGTGCTCCAGGTCGGTGAGTACCACGTTGTCGCCGGGTTTGAGATCGAAGCCGTGCGCCGCGATGTTGAGCCCCTCGGTCGTGTTCTTGGTGAAGGCGATCTCGGACGGCTTCGCGCCCAGCAACCGCGCCATGACGGCGCGCGCCTCGGCGACATGGTCCGCCGACCAGGCCCCGGCGCCCGCATTCTCATAGACATCGCGGACGTATTCCTGCAGCGCCCGCTCCTGGCAGCGCGGCGGGATGGTCTTGCGCGCGACATCCAGGTAATTCCAGCGCGCGAGCGTTGGAAATTCTTCCCGAAGTGAATTCCAGTCTGGCGTAGTCACCCGCAGGTCCTTTCCTTCTTCGATGGAGAATGGTTGGAAAACCGTCAATGACGCCGAATCACGGGTGATCTTCCATGGGCCATGGTTAGGAATTTGTCGGACCAAGATCCGACAAATTCCTTAGTCCTCGCTGATCCTGGCCTTCGCGATGACCTTGGCCCAGCGGGCAAGCTCGCGCCTGATGTGAGCGTCGAATTCTGCGGCCGTGCTGCCGATCGGGATCACCGCTTCGTCCACCAGTCGCCCGGAGATCTCGGCAGATCGCGTGGCGGCGGCGATCTCGCGGGACAGCCGCTCGATGACGGGGCGGGGTGACTTCGCCGGAGCAACGATTCCGTACCACGAGCCGGTTTCGTAACCGGCGACTCCCGCCTCGGCCACCGTCGGGATGTCGGGTATGGCGTGCGAGCGCTTCGCACCGGTCATGGCGATGGCGCGGAGCTTCCCGGCCTTGACCTGCGGCAGCATCGACACCGCGCTCGAGAACATGAGTTGAACCTGCCCGGAGAGGAGGTCGGTCAGCGCCGGGGACAGTCCCTTGTAGGGGATGTGGACCAGAGCGGTGCCGGTCATCATCATGAACAGCTCCGCGGCGAGATGGGACGAACCACCGGTGCCGTTGGAAGCGAAGTTGATCGCGCCCGGTTTGGCTTTCGCGAGCGCGACGAGCTGCTTGACGGACGCCGCAGGCAACGATGGATGCACCACCACCAGAAGCGGCGCCGAGGCGATCAGGCTCACGCCCGAGAAATCGCGCACCGGGTCGTACGGCAGCCGCTTGCGCAGATTGGGATTGATGCCGTGGCTCGCCACGCCCGCGAGGAACAGGGTGTAGCCGTCCGGGGGCGACTTGGCTGCGATCTCGGCGCCGATCGTGCCGCCCGCGCCCGGCCGGTTGTCCACGAGCACCTGCTGTCCGAGTGCGGGTGCGAGCTTATGTCCCATCAGCCGCGCGATCGTGTCGTTGCCGCCGCCGGGGGGAAAGGGAACGACGAGCCGGATCGATTTCGCCGGGTAGTCCTGGGCGGGAGTTTCGAGTCCCGTAAGCCCGAAGAGGGCAATTGCCGCCAGCCCTGCCAATTCGACCCGGCTGTTCAAAGGGTCCCCGAAATGCCGCCGTCGAGGTTGATGCTGGTTCCGGTCACGTAGCTGGCCGCGTCCGACGCCAGGAAAGCGATCACGCTCGCGACCTCCTCCGCTTCGCCGACGCGCCCGAGCGGGATGTCCCTGGCCGTCCGCCGGTAGTACTCCTCCGCGCTGATTCCCTGCTTCGTAAAGCGCCGCTCGTGCT
>JBGQGU010000564.1:0-2491 GCA_041497655.1 Gammaproteobacteria bacterium | reverse complement strand
TGCCGTGGGACTGGTCGGAAGGCGCGTCCATCACCGCGGCAGCGATGCCAACTCCTGTGAAGAGCCGGCGGGAACGCACGAGGAAGTTTCCGCTGTCGAGCAGCGCGCGGCCGGTCTCGCGCTCGAGATCGACCTTGCCCGCCTCACCGGGGAATAGTACCGCCACGGCCCGCGCCTTGCCTGCTGGCGGGGACGACAGAAGATACGATTGCGTGACACCCCCTCGCGTGGACAAGATCACGATGTCCTCCGCGCATGCGGCGCCGGCGCCGACCAGTAGCGCGAGTGCGAGTGCAGCCAGCGGCCTCATCATGGAGCAGATTCTACCCTTGGGCGCCGCATGAATCGGATTGACCAGGCGTGAGCCAACTCAGGTCTATAATTCGCGTTCCCTCCGAACGACGAGTAATGGATCTCACATGCTGGCCAGGCTGGAGCAGAGCGCGGCGCTGCTGTCCGCGACCGATCTGAAACGCGCGAAGCACGCGCTCATCGTGCTGCCGAAAGTGGCGTCGCTCGATGACTTGAGCGGCGTACCCTCGGTGGAGGCGCTCTCCGCCGCGCTCTCGAGACGCAAGAAGAAGCTTGCCGAGCTCGCGAAGTCGCCACTCGCCACCGACCTGGCGCGAGGCACGCTGGTGTCGTGGGTCATGATGGACCCGTCGCAATCGGTGTTCGAGCAGCAGACTACACTGCGCAAGGGCCTGCAATTGCTACTCGCCGAGAAACCGGACGAGATCGCAATCGGGGTGTTTGGGCCCGCCGCCGGTCGCCGCCGGGCCGCGGAGCTCGCTGTCTACTCGACATGGGTCAACGGCGCGCGGCTGCCCGAGCGCAAGAAAAAACCAGGAGGCGCGCTGCGCGCAATCAGGCTCTACGGTCATGCGTCGGGGAACGGGTTCACCGAGCGTCGCGCCGCCGCGGAGGGTAACCTGCTCGCCCGCGAGCTCACGGTGCTGCCGCCCAACGAACTGACGCCGGCCAGTTACCGCAGACGCGTGCGCGCGCTCGCGCGGCGCAGGGGCTGGCGGCACGAGGAATACGACGTGAAGCGCCTGCGCAGGATGGGTGCCGGCGCGTTTATCGCCGTGGCGCGGGGCAGCGCCGAGCAGGACGCCGCCATCGTGCACCTGGCGTACCGCCACCCGCGGGCAAAAAAAACCATCGCCCTGGTCGGCAAGGGCATCTGCTTCGATACCGGCGGGCACAATCTCAAGACTGCGCGCTCGATGCAGGGCATGTACAAGGATATGAACGGCTCCGCGGTCGCGCTTGGCATCCTGCTCGCGGCGGCCGAGATGAAGCTGCCGGTGCAGCTCGACTGCTGGATGGCGATCGCGCGCAACGATATCGGCCCCCGTGCCTACCTCCAGAGCGAGGTAATCACCGCGTTGAACGGCACCACCATCGAGATCGTGCACACCGACGCGGAGGGGCGCATGGTGCTGGCCGATACGCTGACGCTCGCGGCGCGCGCGAAGCCGGACCTCGTCGTGGATTTCGCCACCCTCACCGGTGCCATGCACGTCGCGGTAGGCGAGCGTTACAGCGGGGTATTCGCCACCAGCGAGGAGCTGGCGCGGGCGGCGCTTTCCGCCGCAGGAGCGAGCGGCGAGCGAGTGTGCGTATTCCCGCAGGACGAGGACTACGACGAAGAGCTGGAGAGCGCGATCGCCGACGTGAAGCAGTGCACGATGGACGGTGGCGCCGACCATATCCTCGCGACGCGCTTCCTCAAGCGCTTCGTCGGCGACACCCCCTGGCTGCACATGGACCTGTCGTCCGCCAAGTGCAAGGGCGGCCTCGGCGCGGTTGCCACCGAGATCAACGGCTTCGGAGTCGCCTGGGGCATCGAATTCCTGAAGGGACAATTGGGTCGGTAGGCCGCGGTACGGGGGCTGGAAACGGCGGGCCCCATTGTGGCGGACTTCGACGCGATCACCTGCTCCGAGAATGCCCGCGTCGGCAATTCGGGAAGACCTTTAGGTCTGAAGCTCGATTAGAACGGGCGCTCGTTCAAAAACCGTGGCGGGTCGTTAGCCCCGTCCACGGTTTTTGTCCCACACGTAGCGCACGAAGCGCTGCCATCGGTTTTGCGGCTGCGCGAGCTTGTTGTGCTGTCTGCCCGCCGCCTGGTCGCGCGCGTGCCCCTTCTTCACGAGTTCGTGCAGTTCGCGCATCGTCAGGCCGCCGGGGCCTTTCAATTTTCCGGGATCGGGTTTGTCTGCCATCGCGTCGCGCCGTCGCTGAATAGCGGTATGTTAAACTTGTCGTTGAATTTAATCGAGTTTTGGCCGTAAGGAATGAGGGGATACTCCCCTCATGCACCCCTACAACAGGGGCTGTTGCGGCAAAATCCGCAACAGCCAATTTGGACGAGCGCGATGTCGGGAAACACCTTAGGGAAGCTCTTCTGCGTGACCTCCTTCGGGGAGAGCCACGGGCCGGCGATCGGCTGCGTGGTGGACGGCTGCCCGCCCGGCATGGCGCT
>JBGQGU010000563.1:0-2498 GCA_041497655.1 Gammaproteobacteria bacterium | reverse complement strand
GTCGGCCGGCGGGATCCAGAGCTTGTCCTTCTGGTAGACGCTGATGTTCATGACGGCGGGAAAGCGCTCCGCGCCCCCGTCCGGGCGGAAGATGTCGGCGTAGAGCAGCGTGCCGTCCCGCAGCGGGATCTTCACGTCCTTCTCGACGATCACCTTGTAGTCCTTGGGCTGGGAAACTTTGGCGGACTTCTCCGTCACTTTGTCTCTGGCAGTCATGCTGTCTCGTTCCTTCTCATGGGCAGTGCTTTCCGACTTTCCAGCCGTGGCGCTTCAGATGCTTCTCTCCGAACTTGATCGGCTCGGCTTCGAGCGCCGGCGCCATGGTATCGTTCCAGCGGTTGAGGAAGCCGTTCAAGGCGACGGTGCCCGCGAGCTCGACGATCTGCGAATCGGTCCAGTGCTTCTTCAGCCGCTCGAACAGCTCATCGGTGACCGCGTTCGGCTGCGAGGCGGCGGCAACCGCGAAGTCGAGCGCCACGCGCTCCGCATCGGTGAACAGTGGGCTGGTTCGATAGTCGACCACCGCCTCGATTTTCGCATCGCTCGCGCCGAGCCGGTGCGCGGCTTCCGCGGCGTGCGCCATGCTGTAGTTGCAGCCGTGCGTGCGGCTCGCCATGTACGCCACCAGCCGCTTGAAACCGAGGTTCACCTCGCTCGTTTCCTTGTCCCAGACGGCGGACGCCATCTGCGCCAGTGCCTTCACCACCTTGGGCCGGTACTGCAGGATGAGCACGGTATTGGGCATGTAGCCCAGGTGGTGCAGGTAGGTCTCGAAGGTCTCCTTCAGGTCCGGGTTGGCATCCGCCGGGAGCGGTTTGATGCGCGCCATGTTCGCTCCGATCCGGTGATGGGTGTCGAGTGTCGGGTGTCGGGTGTCAGGTGTCGAGTGTCGGGTGTCGAGTGTCGGGTGCCGGGTGAAGATTTTCGAGGGGTGTACGCCCCATTACGTTCACTTCCCTCGACACTCAATCCTCGTCCCTCGTCCCTCGACACTCATTCCTCGTCCCTCGTCACTCCTCAGTCGACCTTGAGGCCGGCCGCTTTCACGATCTTCCCCCACTTCTGGATCTCGTTGCGCGTGAAAGCCGCGAATTGCTCGGGAGTCGACGTGACGATCTCGAACCCGGCGTTGAAGAGGCGCTCCTTCACATCGGGAAGCCCTACCACCTTGATCGTCTCCGCGTGCAGCCGGGCAATGATCTCTTTCGACGTGCCGGCCGGCACCGACAGTCCGTACCACGATCCTGCCTCGTAGCCCGCCACGCCCGTCTCGGCGATGGTCGGAAGCTCCGGCGTCGAGGGCGAGCGCCGCTCGGTGGTGACAGCGATGCCGCGCAATCTGCCGGACCTGACGTAACCGATTGCCGACGGCATGGTGGCGAAGCACACTGAAACTTCGCCACCGACGAGAGCGATCATCGAGGGGCCGCCGCCCTTGTACGGCACGTGCGTCGTCTTCACCCCCGTCAGGCTGTTGAACAGCTCCCCCGCGAGGTGTGCGGCCGAGCCGCTTCCGGAAGAGGAGTAGGCAAGCTCACCGGGTTTCGCCTTCGCCAACGCCACGAATTCCTTGACCGACTTCACAGGCACTGAAGGGTGCACCACCAGTATGTGAGGGGTGGTGGCGAGCTGCGTGATCGGCGCGAAATCCCGCACCAGGTCGTAATTGAGCCTGCTGTAGAGGCTCGCGCCGATGGCGTTGGTGATCGTGTTGAGCATCAGGGTATAGCCATCGGGGGCCGACTTCGCCGCCAATTCGGCCCCGATGTTGGCGCCTGCGCCCCCGCGATTCTCCGCCACGACCTGCTGCCCGAGAAATTCCGAAAGCTTTGGCGCGACGACGCGCGCCATGGTGTCGGTGCCGCCGCCGGGCGGGAACGGCACGATCAGCCGCACCGCCCTGACCGGATACTGCTGCGCCCACGCCGGAATCGCCGTCGCCAGCAACGTCGCGACGGCGATTAACAAGCAACATGGATAGCTTTTCATGGCCCCTCCCTCATCCCTCATAAAATTCAAACTCCAAATCACAAATTCCAAATCACAAACAAAACTCAAATTCCAAACTCCAAACGTTTGGTGCTTAGTGCTTGAGATTTGGTGCTTGTCTGTAATTTGGTGCTTGGCATTTGATGCTTGTCTTATCCGTCATCCCTCATCCCTCAGTAAGAAGTGAGTCCCCCATCCAGCACCATCGTCTGGCCCGTAATGTACGCCGCCTGCGGGCTCGCGAGGTAGCACACCATTCCCGCCACCTCGCCGGGCGTGCCGAAGCGGTGGAACGGAATGCGCTCGATCATCGCCTGCCGCGCGGCGGGATGCGCCGAGAAGTACTCGGCGCGCGACGGGGTGTCCACCGTGCCCGGCGCGATCGCATTGACGCGGATGCCGTGCTCCGCCCACTCGATCGCGAGCATCCGCGTCATCTGGATGATACCCGCCTTGGAGATTCCGTAAGTCGAGCGCTGCGCGTAGCCGACCATTCCGTGCGTCGAGGC
>JBGQGU010000562.1:0-2506 GCA_041497655.1 Gammaproteobacteria bacterium | reverse complement strand
GACCGCCGCGCCGGCGGCCTGCCTCGAGTGGGGCATCTTCGCCGGCCCCGGCGTTGCTCGCGCGGAACGCGCGCTCGCGAGCCTCGAGTTGCCGGAGGGGCAGGTGGAGCGCACGGTGACCGACGCGGGCGGCTACTGGGTTTACATGTCCCCGCTCAAGAACAAGGCCGAGGTCGACCGCAAGGTCCGGGAGCTCAGGGACCTCGGCGTCACCGAGTTTTTCGTGGTACAGGACGCGGGACAGTGGCGCAACGCCATCTCACTCGGTATTTTCCGCACCGATGAGGCGGCGCAGGCATTCCGGGCCGGGCTCAAGCAGCGCGGAGTGCGCTCGGCGAGCGTGACGCGGCGCGAGAATTTCCTCAAGCAGGTCACGTTCTACGTGCGCGAGCCGGGCGAGGGCGCCGTGGCGCGGCTCACGGCATTGCAGCAGGAGTTTCCGGGAAGCGAAATGAAAGCGGGGCCGTGCCCGCCTGCACAGGGCTGAAACGCGTGATTCGTGATTGGTGATTCGTGATTCGACGGGAATGCCGCGCTAACCCTCGATTCACGACTCACGATTCACGCATTTATCTGAGCTTGCGGATACGCTTGATCAGCGACGTCGTCGACCGCCCACGCAGCAAGGGAATGGAGTATACGGCGCCGCCCCAGCGCTTCACCTCTTTCGCGCCGACGATCGCTCCGGGCTTCCAGTCGCCGCCCTTCACCAGTACGTCGGGCTTCACGGCAATGATGAGTTCGAGCGGCGTTTCCTCCTCGAACCAGGTGACGAGCGTCACCGCTTCCAGCGCCGCCAGTACCGCGAGGCGGTCTTCAAGGGCGTTGACAGGACGGCCGGCCCCTTTGCCGAGCCCGCGCGCCGAGGCGTCGGAGTTGGCGGCGACCAGCAGACTCGCGCCCAGCGCGCGCGCCTGCGCCAGGTAGGTGACGTGGCCGCGGTGCAGGAGGTCGAACACGCCGTTGGTGAACACCAGCGGCCGCGGCAGCCCCGCCACTCGCGCGCTCAAGTCGCCAGGCGTGCAGATTTTCTGCTCAAAGGCCGGCGATGGACGCATTAATAACCGTTGCCATTCGCGCGCCGTGACGGGTAAGCGGTCAGCATTCAGCCGTCAGCTATCAGCCAAAAGTTCTCGCTATCCGCGTGCTGGAAATGGCTGGAAGCTGATCGCTGGCCGCTGACAGCTGCGTCAGTCAATAAATTCGAACACCCGCACCACTTTTTGCACGCCGCTGGTGGTGCGCGCGATCTCCGTGGCGTCGTTCCCCTCCTGCTTCTTCACCATCCCCATGAGATAGACGATGCTGTTCTCGGTGACCACCTTCACGTGCAGCGGGTTGAATTTCTGGCCGTCGAGGAAGCGCGTCTTCACCTTGGTGGTGATGATGGCGTCGTTGCTGCGGACGGTGTAGGAGCTCATTCCGGCGATGGCCATCTCGTTGTGCACGCCGCGCACGTTCTCGACGGCCCACGCGATGCGCTCCGCCTCGGTCCGGGCCGCGGCATCGGGCACCTCCCCGGTCAGCAGGACCATGCGGTTGTAACTCGTCACGTTGACGTGCACGCCGTCCTTGAAGCGCTCGCCGATGCGGCCGGCGGCCTTCAGCTCGATGCCTTCGTCTTCGGTGAGCGTGCCCACCGTCCGGCGGTCCTGCGCGACCAGGATCCCGGTGGCGGCCGCGCCGCCCGCGATGAGCGGCGCGCAGCCGTAGATGAGCGGCAGTGTTGCAAGCAGTGCAATGATCGCTAGCAGCGTGCCGGACTTAGGTGTCCGACAGGCTGCTAACAGCAAAACCGCCCGCGAATTTTGAATGAAACCCAGGGTAACGACCCCGATGGGCCTGCGATGTGCACGCGCGTAGGATGGAAATGAGGTTTTCACTGTCATGGACTCCCGTTATCGTGCGGGCGGTTTTGCATAAGGAGTTTGCCGGACCTAAGTCCGACAAACTCCTGGGCGCATCAGTCGACTCCCAGTAGCAGACAATCGATCGCGTCACACAGGCAGTGCAGCGTCAGAAGATGGACCTCCTGGATGCGCGCGGTGCTCTGCGCGGGGACGCAAATATGTATGTCGGTGGCCCGCAGCACCTCGGCCATCTTGCCGCCGTTGCGGCCGGTCAGCGCGACCACGCCCATCTGGCATTCATGTGCGGCCTGCATCGCCTCCACCACGTTGCGCGAGTTGCCGCTGGTCGAGATCGCGAGCAGCAGGTCCCCGGCGCGCCCCAGCGCGCGCACCTGCTTGGAGAACACCTGGTCGTAGTGGTAGTCGTTGGCAATCGACGTCAACGTCGAGGTGTCGGTGGTGAGCGCGATCGCGGCCAGCGCCGGCCGCTCCCTCTCGAAGCGGTTGACGAGCTCCGCCGCGAAGTGCTGTGAGTCGGCGGCCGAGCCGCCGTTGCCGCAGCTCATGATCTTCCCGTCGTTCTTCAGGCATTGCACCATGCGCTCGGCGGCCGCCGCGATCGGGCCCGCGAGCGCGTCCATGGACTGCAGTTTGAG
>JBGQGU010000561.1:0-2516 GCA_041497655.1 Gammaproteobacteria bacterium | reverse complement strand
GCGGCGGTGGCTCTGCCTTCGGGGCTCGCCGCCATCGTGGTGGCGCTGTGGGCTTTCCTCAAGACCGGCGATCACCTGCTCGTGCCCGATCCCGTGTATGGCCCGACGCGCGCCTTCTGCGACCGGCGCCTGAAACCCAACGGTATCGAGGTCGAGTACTACGATCCGCTCATCGGCGCCGGCATTGGCAAGCTCCTCAAGCGCAATACCCGCGCGGTATTTTGCGAGGCGCCCGGCTCGCTCACCTTCGAAATGCAGGACATCCCGGCGATCGCCGCCGTCGCGCACGAGCGCGGGATACCGGTGCTCGCCGACACGACCTGGGGCACGCCCTACTTCTTCCGTTCCTTCGAGAAAGGCGTGGACGTCTCGATACACGCCGCGACCAAGTACATCTCCGGGCATTCGGACGTGGTGATGGGCGTGATCGTCACCAACGAGCGGCACTGGCTTACCGTGCGCCGCGCCGTCGCCGACTACGGCTACGGCGTCAGCCCCGACGACTGCTATCTCGCGCTGCGCGGCTTCCGCACGATCGGGGTGCGCATGAAGCAGCAGATGGCGAACGCGCTCCAGGTGGCGCGCTGGCTGCAGTCGCGGCCGCAGGTGAAGCGCGTGATCTATCCCGCGCTCGAGGGCGATCCCGGGCACGCCTTATGGAAGCGCGATTTCACGGGCGCGGCCTCGCTGTTCTCCTTCGTGCTGGATGCGGGCGAGCGGCAGGCCACCGCGTTCGTCAACGCGCTGGAGCTCTTCGGCATCGGCTCGAGCTGGGGCGGTTTCGAGAGTCTCGCCATCGTCGCGCCGATCGCGCCGTACCGCACGGCGACGAAGTGGGAACCCGGCGGCCCGACGATACGGCTGCACATCGGGCTCGAGGACCCGGATGACCTCATCGCGGACCTCGAGCGCGGCTTCGCCGCTGCTGCAAGAGCGTGATGGGTGATGAGTGATAGGTGATAGGAGATCAAGGCCGACGCTGTCGGCCGTCGCTAGCACCTGTCACCGATTCCCCACACTCGTCACTTATCACTTATCACCTATCACGCATTCGAGAAGAAAGGACAGATATGAAAGTAGGATTCATCGGCATCGGCACCATGGGCGCGAGCATGGCGTTGAACGTGCGCGCCAAGGGCTATGACCTGGTCGTCAACGACATCCGGCGCGAGGCGGCCGCGCCGCACCTCAAGGCGGGAGCGGCATGGGCCGACTCGGCGCGCAAGGTGGCGGAGGCGGCCGACGTGGTGTTCACGTCGTTGCCAGGCCCGCGCGAAGTCGAGGCGGTCGCGGAGGAGCTGCTCGCCGGGATGCGCAAGGGCACCGCGTGGTTCGACCTCTCGACCAACTCGCCCACTGTAGTGCGGCGCCTGAGCGAGCGCTTCGCGGCCAAGGGCATCGCGATGCTCGATGCGCCGGTCAGCGGCGGCCCCTCCGGCGCGAAGAGCGGCAAGCTCGCGCTGTGGGTGAGCGGCGACAAGGCTGCGTTCGACAAGCACCAGGCCGTGCTCGACGCCATCGGCGACCAGGCGGTGTACATCGGCCCGGTCGGCGCCGGCACCGTCGCCAAGCTCGTGCACAACTGCGCCGGTTACGCGATCCTCGCCGCGCTCGCCGAAGTGTTCACGCTCGGGGTGAAAGCCGGGGTCGAGCCGCTCGCGCTGTGGGCGGCGGTGCGCCAGGGCGCGTTCGGCCGCCGGCGATCATTCGACCGGCTCGCCGAGCAGTTCCTGATCGGGAAGTTCGATCCGCCCGCGTTCGCGCTCGAGCTCGCCCACAAGGATGTAACGCTGGCGACCGACCTCGGCCGCGAATTTCACGTGCCGATGAAGCTCGCGAACACGGTGCTCCAGGAAATGACGGAAGCGATGAACCGCGAGGGCTGGGCCAAGCGCGACTCGCGCATCTTCATGCTGCTGCAGGAAGAGCGCGCCGGCGTCAACATCGCCGTGGCGGAAGACAAAGTGCAGGCGGTACTGAAGAGCGGCTAGAAGTGATCTCAAAAATCCCCTCTCCCCCAGTTTCGGGGGAGAGGGCTAGGGGGTGGGGGGCAACCTGCAATCTCAAATTTCGCTCTAGAAACCGAAGCGGCGTCTACCCCTCACCCCAACCCTCTCCCCACTGCCGCGGGGCGAGGGAGTATTTTTGAAACTGCTTCTAGTCACGCTGGGTAACGAAATGACGGAGTGACGAAGTGACGGCCGACCGGGTCATCCTTCATCCTTCCGCATTCATCCTTAAGATTCAGCGACCGGCCCGGTCACTGAATCTTGATGGGCTTGCCCTTCGCCGCCGACGCGACGATCGCTTCCAGCACGGCGATGCCGTTGACGGCCTCCTCAGCCGGCACCACGAAGTTCTTCTTCTCCTCGATGGCATCGGCGAACGCCTCGAGCTCCGCTTTTTCCTTGTCCACCGCCGGCAGCGTGATCCGCTCCGGCTGGCCCTGGAGGCCGCGCATGATGAGCTCGGTGTCGCCGCGCATCTCGATCCAGCCCTTCGACCCGAAGACGTGC
>JBGQGU010000560.1:0-2518 GCA_041497655.1 Gammaproteobacteria bacterium | reverse complement strand
GCCGTTGCGCACAGCGACCCCCAGGGCCCGGTGTATCTCATGCTGCCGCGCGAAACGCTGGCCCAGACCTGGGACGCGGCCGCGGTGCGCTCGTTTCCGGAGGAGCGCTATGGCGCGGTCGGCGCCGGGGCGGCCGACGCGCGCGCAATTTCCGCCATCGCGGAGCGGCTGCTCGCGGCGCGACACCCGGTCCTGATCACGGCTTACGCGGGCCGCAACCAGCGCGCGCCGGGCGTGATCGAGGAGCTGGCGCGGTTTGCCGGCATCCGCGTGTTCGAGTTCAATCCTGCCTATCTCAATCTCTCTCGCGCCTCGCCGTGCTGGGGCGGACTCCTCCCCGGACGGCACGTCGCCGAGGCCGACGTCGGTCTGCTGGTGGACGTGGACGTGCCGTGGATCCCGAGCGATACCCGCGAGAACCCGCAGACGTGGTGGGCGCACGTCGACGTCGATGTCGTCAAGGAGCGCTTTCCGATCTGGGGTTTCCCCTCGCACCTGCGCCTGCCCGGCGACAGCGTGCTGATCCTCGGTCAATTGCTGGAGGCGCTGAAGGCGAGAGCGACGCCGGCGTTCAGCGATGGGGCGGCGAAGCGCCTCGAAGCCATGGCGCGCGAGCACGGCGAGCGCCGCGCGCAAGCCGCGAAACTCGCGGCGGACAAGGGCGCCAGGGATGCAGTGAACCCGCATTACCTCTGCGCCGAGCTCGGCCGTGCCCTCGGTGAGGACGACATTCTCGTCAACGAGGCGATCCGCAACGCGGGCGTGGTGTTCAACCAGATCGTGCGCACCCGGCCCGGCACTTCCCTTGGCTTTTCCGGTGGTGGACTCGGCTGCTCGGCGGGCATGGCGCTGGGCGCCAAGCTCGCCCGGCCCGAAGCGACCGTGGTGCAAGTAGTCGGCGACGGCAGCTTCTACTTCGGAAACCCGTCCTCGACCTACGCCATCTCCCGGCAGTACCGGCTGCCGATATTCACCGTCGTGCTCGACAATGCGGGCTGGTCGGCGGTGAAGGAGGCGACGCTGCGCATGTATCCGGACGGCGAATCGAAGTCGATCGGGGAGTTCCAGGCGCGGCTTGCGCCCGGCGTCGAGTTCGCCCGGATCTGCGAGGCAGCGGGCGGCTACGGAGAGGCGCTCAGCGACCCCGACGCGGCGCCGGAGGCGATCGGGCGGTGCCTGGCGGAGGTGCGCGGCGGCCGCCCGGCGGTGCTGCACGTGAAGATCCCCGTTCTTTAGGAGAGAGGCGATGCCCCGACCATTGACTGCAACTTTCCTTGTCATATTCCTGGCCGGTGCGCCGGGCGCTTCCGGCCAGGAATATCCGAACAAGCCCATCCGCATCGTCGTCGGCTACGTCGCGGGCGGCGGCAATGACATCATCGTGCGAGTCCTCGTCCCGAAGCTGTCGGAGGCGCTGGGCCAGCCGGTGATCGTGGACAACCGGCCCGGCGCGCAGTCGATCGTCGCCGCCGAGATGGTCGCGAAGGCGACGCCCGACGGCTATACGCTGCTGATGGGCCCGAGCGGGCCCATGACGATGAATCCGGCCATCTACTCCAGGCTGCCCTATTCGCCGCTCCGCGATTTCGCCCCGATCACCATGATCGGGTCGTTTCCGCTGATCCTCGTGGTGAGCCCGTCGCTGCCGGTCAAGTCGGTGAAAGAGCTGGTGGAATACGCCCGGGCAAGCCCGGACAAGAGCAACTACGGCGCGAGCGCGGCAGCGTTCCAGCTCACGACCGAGCTGTTCAACCAGAAGACCGGCACCCGTTTCCTGCACATACCCTACAAAGGCGTCAACGAATCGATCAATGCGGTCATCGCCGGCCAGGTGACGATGACGATTGCGGATCCGGCGGTTGCGGTCAGTCAGCTCAAGGCCGGCAGGGTGCGGGGACTGGCCGTGACGTCGGCGGCGCGCCACCCGGTATGGCCGGAGCTTCCGACCCTGGCCGAAGCGGGCGTTCCCGGGATCGAGGTCATCCTCTGGACTGGATTTCACGCGCCGGCCCGGGCTCCCACGGCAACGGTCAGGAAATTTCGCGACAAAGTGGTTCAAGTCATCGGGCTCCCCGAGATCCGGGAGCGGCTGGCCGCCATGGCGGTCGATCCCTCGGGTAATACGCCGGAGGAATACCGGCGGATCATCGCGGCGGACATCGCAAAGTGGACGGCGGTGGCGAAGGCCGCGAACATCAAGGCCGACTGAAAACGGCATTGCCATCCTGGGTGGTCTCCTGCTGGTGCTCGAGAGCGTCAGGGGATGAATTCCCGCTGCTCTAGCAGCCTGTCGGACTGAGATGTCCGACAGGCTGCTAAGAGCGCCTAACATAATGAAACACACGCTGCGCTGTCACGGTTTTGGCGACGCGGGACAAGCGGCACGGTCACGCGCCGCAATGGGCATGCACCGAGCAGGTAGCCGCGGGCCAAAACCGTGCCAGCCCACGAGGGGTTGCGGCCAGAATCGCCGCTAGCTTTGTCGCGAGGCTTGCCAATACAGCGAGTATTGGCTGCG
>JBGQGU010000559.1:0-2548 GCA_041497655.1 Gammaproteobacteria bacterium | reverse complement strand
TCGGCGAGCCTCTCGTTCTGGATCTTGACCACCTGGGCCGCGAGGTCGCGCTCCGCCCGGTACCACTGCGGATTGATGCTGAGCGCCTCCATGTCTATGCCCTGCTCGTCCATCTCGCGTATGCGCCGCAAGCCCACCTCGGCGATCCCCGGCCCGCGCTGGTCGTCGACCTTCCTGCCCAGCAGGGCAAGCGCCTCCGGGATCACGCAGTGCGCGTGCACGTCGATCGTCTTCACGCGGCGGCCGCCCACCTTGACTTCGCGGCGGCGCCCGGCCGGCTTCGTCCGCGCTTTCCCCGGCGCGGCCGGCCGTGCCTGCACCGGCGCGGCGCTGAGCAGCTCGCAACCGGTAAAGGCGATGCCGGCCATCGCGCCAGCCGTACTCTGGGTGAGCTCCCTTTGAGTCTGCATGTTCTTCTCCATGGTTGATTTAAGGAATAAGAAAGGGTCGGAGCCGAAAGACCTCAACCCGTGAGTCGTCACCGCTTCTGCAGCGCTTCCGGATTGACGACGTAGTCCCGGTTCGGCTTGCCGTCCAGCACGCTCAACAGGTTGCGCACGACCGTCAGCGCTTTACGGTCGAGCGATTCGCGCGAATTGCCGGCCATGTGCGGCGCGACGATCACATTCTGGAGCGTGAAAAGCGGGTTGTCGGTGAGCGGCGGTTCCGGGGAGAACACGTCCACGCCGGCGCCCGCGAGCTTGCCCGCGGCCAGCGCTGCGTAGAGCGCCGCCTCATCCACGAGGCCGCCGCGCGCCGTGTTGATGAGCCGGGCGGAGGGCTTCATGCGCGCAATCCGCGCCGCGTCGAACATGCCGGCGGTCTCCGGGGACTTCGGACAGTGGAGGGTGACGTAATCGGCGTGCGGCAGCGCGGCGTCGAGATTTGCGACCGGCTTGCAGCCCGCGGCGCGTATTGCTTCCACGGGCACATAAGGATCGTAGACTTCCACCGTCATCTCCATCGCAAGACAGCGCTTCGCGACGCGCGTGCCGATGCGGCCGAAGCCGACGATGAGCAGCGTCTTGCCGAGCAGTTCGGTATTGAGCTCGTCGTAGCGACGGGCCCAGCCGCCCTGTCGCGGGATCGAGTCCATGCGGGTGCCGAGCTTGCACAGCGCGAGCATCATGTACGTCGCATACTCCGCCACGGTCGGCGAGTTGTCGGTGCCGCAGGTCATCAGCGGTATGCCGCGGGCGTTCAGCGCCGCGATATCCACGGCGTCGTAGCCCACGCCGATCCGGCCGACCGCGCGCAGCCGGGGCGCGGCTTCGATGTCCGCCGCGCGCAAGGGCGTGCTCGTGAGCGCTACGCCGTCTGCATCGTGCAGCAGCCGCCGGAACTCTGGGTTCGGAGCGGCCGGAGAGAACGGAACGGCATCTACGTCCGCGCGGCTCTTCGCCAGTTCCCAGCCGGTGCGCGCCATCGTATCCGGCAGCAGCAGCTTCTTCTTGCTGGTCGTCATGGGGGGTCTCTGAAGCGGTTGAAAAGGGTCTTCGCCATCACGATAGCACAAGCTCAAAATTCCGTGAGTCGTGATTCGTGAGTCGTGATTCGACTCTTTTTTTTGTGTCCTTCGTGTCCGTTGTGGTCAAAGATTGTGGTTCTCTTGGCGTCTTGGCGGTTCAATATTTGTGTTGGACTCTCTTGGTGTCTGGGCGGTTGGTTCAGGCATACGTGGTGCGCAGTTCCGCGTAAAATACCGCCCCTTCCACGCGATGACCCCATGATTCGCCTCTCCCAAGTCACGCTCCAACGCGGCACCAAGGTGCTGTTCGAAGGCGCGGATGTCGCTCTCAATCCCGGTGACAAGATCGGCTTGATCGGCCCCAACGGCTCCGGGAAGACGAGTCTGTTCGCGCTGCTGCGCGGCGAGCTGCACGCCGATAAGGGCGAGGTGGATTACCCCTCCCGCTGGCGCGTCGCCTACGTGGCGCAGGAGACGCCCGCGCTCGACCGCCCGGCGCTCGAGTACGCCATCGACGGCGACACCACCCTGCGGCGGCTGGAGAGGGAGCTCGCCGCCGCCGAGGCCGCCAACGACGGCCACCTGATGGGCGAGCTCCACGCCGCGCTCGCCGACGGAGACGCGTACACGGTGCGCTCGCGCGCGGAGCGGCTCCTGCACGGCCTGGGATTCACGCACGAGCAGATGAACGAGCCGGTGGCGGGCTTCTCCGGCGGCTGGCGCATGCGGCTCAATCTCGCGCAGGCGCTGATGTGCCCTTCCGACCTGCTGCTGCTCGACGAGCCGACCAACCACCTCGATCTCGACGCCATTCTCTGGGTCGAGGACTGGCTGAAGCGCTACAGCGGCACGCTCCTCATCATCTCGCATGACCGGGATTTCCTCGACGGCGTGGTGAACATCGTGGTGAATATCGACAACCGCAAGCTGCGGCGCTACTCCGGCAATTATTCGGATTTCGAGCGCCAGCGCGCCGCGGCCGTGGTGCTCGCGGCGGCCCAGTACGAGAAGCAGCAGCACGAGCGCGCGCACCTGGAGTCCTTCATCAACCGCTTCCGGGCGAAAGCCACCAAGGCGCGG
>JBGQGU010000558.1:0-2576 GCA_041497655.1 Gammaproteobacteria bacterium | reverse complement strand
TGGCTGATCCAGGAAGGCGCGGTCATGGCCGCCGCCACGGTGATCCGCGAAAGCCTCGTGCGCTTCGACGAGTTGCCGCTCACCGTGCGCGTGCCCTCCCTGCCGCCGCTCGATCCGGGGAGCCGGGTCGAGCTCGCCGTCACGGGCGTCGACCTGCTGGAACTCACGCTCCGCTGTGAATTCCGAAGGCAGGTCGCGCGCTAGCAGCCTGTCGGGCTTAACGCCCGGACCGGCTGCTAACAGCAAAACCGCCCGCGGATTTTGAATGAACCCCGAATCACGTCACGCCCGTTGGGGGGTCGGGGTCGAACGCCCAGTCGGAGGGCGGCTGCGGCGTGCGCTTCAGCCACTCCTCGATCAGGCGCACGTGCTCGCGCTCTTCCTCCTCGATCTCGGCGGCGGCCTTCCGAACCGCCGCATTTCCGGCGCTGCGCGCAACGCGGCCGAAAAAGTCGAAGGCGCGCTGTTCGTTTTGATGCGCGATTCTCAGCGCATGATAGGGGTGCATCAGATAGTGCAACTCGCCGCGTTCACCGCTTTCCGGCGCTTCGGTGCCCTGCCAGCGAAAGTCGCCGCGGTGCGGCGGGGGGGTCGCCCAGCCCATCGCCTGCAGCACCTGCTCGCCATGCTGGTACTCGATGCGCGCCAGCTTGCGGAACAGTTCGGCGACTTCCGGATTGTTGTGCGCCTCCATCGCATCAGCAAATTCGGCATAGCGCTCGGCGGCTTCCGCTTCCATGGCATAGGCATGGGTCATGAGCTCCGCGACGGTCGCGATGCCTGGCTTGCGCGTGCCGCTTCCGGGCCGTGAGGTCCTCGCCGCCTTGTGCGCCGCGGCGCCCGCTGCGGATCGCTTGCCGGGGGAGGAGCGTCTGGCGGTCATAATGCAAACTCCCGTTCGAGATCCGCGGCGGTCGCCTTGCCCGCGCCGATTGGCGGCTGAAAGGGTTTGCGCGCGCCGCTGTAGAGGATGCCGATGTTGAAGCCGTCGTCGGTCATGATTCTGCGCACTGCACGCGCGGGATCATCGGTCTGTGCGACCGGCGCGGGCCGCACCGCCTTTTTCCACTCGCGCTGCTCGGGGCGGTACGTGACGCACGGGCTAAGCACCTCGACGAAGGAAAAGCCGGGCGTGCTGATCGCCTGCGCGATGATATCGGCGGTGCCGTTCGGGTCGCCGGAGAACGCGCGCGCGACGAAGTTCGCGCCGGCGGCGAGCGCGATCACCAGCGGATGAAACGTGCGCAGGCCGGTGCCGCCGGGAGAAAGCTTCGAATCCCAGTCCGGCTCGGTGGTCGGGGAGGGCTGCCCCTTGGTCATGCCGTAAACGTGATTGTCCATCACGACGTAGGTGAGATCGACGTTGCGGCGGCACGCGTGCAGGAAATGGTTGCCGCCGATCGAGTAGCCGTCGCCGTCGCCGCCGGTCACCACCACGGTAAGCTCGGGACGCGCCAGCTTGAGTCCCGCGGCGGCGGCCAGCGCGCGGCCGTGCACGCCGTGAAATCCGTAGCATGTCGTATAAGCCGGAATGCGCGAGGAGCAGCCGATTCCCGATACCACGGCAACGTTCTCCGGACGCAAGCCGAGCATCGCCAGGGCCTTGGTCAGGGACGACAGCACCGAGTAGTCGCCGCAACCGGGGCACCAGATCGGCTTGTAGATGGATTTGAATTCCTTCGCCGCGGGCGCCTCGCGGGCTGCGGCAGACACGGCCCGATTCATGCGTGGCCCCATTGGGTGATGGCACGGCAAACCTCGGAAGGACGGATCGCCAATGGCCCTGGCCGCGCGAGGCTCCTCACATCGCCGGGCAAGTCGTACTGCGAGCGCAGGTAGCGGTACAGTTGCGCGCCGCCGTTCTGCTCGACGACGAGGATGCGCCGCGCGCCGTCGAGCGCACTGGCGAATTCCGCCGGACGCGCCGGCGCCAGCAGGCGAATCGAAATCATCCGCGCCGGCACGCCGCGGCTGCGCGCGGCCGCGAGCGCTTCGCGTACCGGTCCCGTGCTCGAACCCAGCGTGATCACCGCGATGTCGCCGTCGCCCTCGACATCGGCCCAGAGCGGGCCGTAATCCGCCTGGGCGAGCTTGCGGCTGCGTTTCGCGAGCTGCGCGTGATGGTCCGCCGCCTGGCTCGAGGGAATTCCGAACTCGTCATGCTCCAGGCCGTCCGCGGTATAAGCGAGGCCCGCACTGCCCGGAATCGCCATCGGCGAGACGCCGGATGCGCTGTCGGCATAGCGCCGGTAGTTTTCCGTGCCGGCCGGCGCGGTCAGGCGCCCGCCCGCGAAGGTCGCCGCCGGCGACACGTCAATGACCGCGCGCGACTGGCCCATGAACTGGTCGGACAACACCAGTACCGGCACCTGCAACGACTCGGCGAGATGCACCGCCCATTGCGTGGTCACGATGCAATCGGCGATCGAGTTGGGCGCGAGCACGACGTGCGGCGCATCGCCGTGCAGCCCGTTCACCGCGATGGCGATGTCGCTTTGCTCGGTCTTCGCCGGAATGCCGGTCGACGGCCCGCCGCGCATCACGTCCACCACCACCACCGGGACCTCGGCCGCGAC
>JBGQGU010000557.1:0-2577 GCA_041497655.1 Gammaproteobacteria bacterium | reverse complement strand
GGTCGCGCAGCTGCCGCACCCACTCCTGGTAGGACTCGTCGGACTTGCGCGCGCGCAGCGCCGTCTGCGCCGCCAGCCGCTGGCGGTCCCGCGACATGTCCTCGTCGCGTCGCTCGAGCACCTGGATCAGGTGCCAGCCGAAGGGCGTTTGCACGGCAGCGCTGATCTCGTCTGGCTTCAACGCGTTCATCGCGCCCTCGAACTCGGGGACCGTGTCACCCGGCGACAGCCAGCCGAGGTCGCCACCCTTGGACCCGCTCGCGTCCTCGGAGTGCAGGCGTGCGAGCTCCGCGAAGTCGGCCCCGTTATCGAGGCGCTCCTTGAGGATCTCGATCCGCCGGCGCGCCTCGGCTTGCGGCACCAGCTCGTTGGTCTTGACCAGGATGTGGCGAGCGCGGGTCTGACGCACGATCACCGGAGCACTCGAGCTGCGCCGGTCGTTCAGCTTGAGGATATGGAAGCCGTTGGCGCTGCGCAGCAGCGGGCTCACCTCGCCGGACTGCAGGGATTTCAAGGAATCGAGGAACAGCGCGGGCAGGCGGGTGCCATCGCGCCAGCCCATCGCGCCTCCTTGCAACGCGTCGGGCGCGTCCGAAAACGCCGCCGCGACCTGGCGGAAGTCGGCGCCCGTCCTCAACTGCTGGAGGGCCTGCTCGGCGCGGCCGCGGCGGGCCTGGATCTGCTCCGGGCCGGCGTTCTCGGGGACCGCCACCAGGATGTGGGAAAGGTTGTACTGCTCGGCGCGCCCGGCCAGGCCCTGTTGGGCGTTGATGAAGCTTTCAACCTCGCCTTCGCTGACCACGATCCGGTTGTCGACTTCGCGCTGCCTCAGCCGCGACAGGATGATTTCGTTGCGGATTTCATCGCGGAAGCGGGGGAACGGTACGCCGTCCTTCTCCAATGTCGCACGCAGCCCCTCCAGCGTGACTTTGTTCTCCTGCGCGATGCGCTGGATCGCACGATCGAGCTCCGAATCGTCCACGCGCAGCCCGGTTTCCTTGGCCAACTGCAGCTGCACGTGGTCGGTGATCAGGCGGTCGAGGATCTGCTTTTCCAGGGCTTCGCGCGGCGGCAGCGGCGTACCCTGCTGCTTCAGCTGCAGAGTAGTGAAGCGGTAGCGCTCGTCCAGGTCGGCCCGCGTGATCACCTCGTTGTTCACCACTGCCACGATACGGTCCAGCACCACCACCGGCCGCGGCTGCTGCGCCGGGGCGGGGCCGGCGGCGGCCCACACCGCAGCGGCGAATGCCAACGCGAGCCAGGCGGGGCGCGGCGAGGGCGCGCTCGACCCGGCTGCTAACAGCAAAACCGCCCGCCAATTTCGAATGAAACCCAAAGTCCGACAAACTCCTAGGGGCACGCGGTTTCGATCAGTAATAGGGAACGCTTGCATCATCGGGCCTCGGGGAACGGGGATCCAGTCTGGCATAGCCGCCGATATTGCGTCTCAGCGTTTCCATCGGATTGGAGCCGAGGCGCGACACGCCGTTCAATTCGAGTTGCACGAGGAACGTGGTGGAAGCCTGCTGGGTGGTGGTGGCGAAGCGATGGGCGACCACGCGCAGCACCCAGCAATCGCCAAGGTATTCCGCGCCGAGCAGGTCCTCGACCGTGCGACTGTCGAGCAGCGAGTAGTTCCAGCGCGCGAGCCCCGTCCACCCCCGTCCGATCGGCCACTGCGTCGAGACGTCAGTCTGGCGCACGGTGTTGATCGTCTCGCGATAGCTCAGGTTGAGCACCTTGCCCGGCAACGGCTGATAACGGACGCCGACGTTGAACTTCTGCGTCTGCGAGGAGCTGGTGGTGTACTGCAGCCCCGCGTCGGCCCTCAAGTGCGGCGCGACCGCCCCGGATAGCGCGGCGAGCAGATCGGAACTCGAGCTGGTGCGCGCGGCCACGCCGGGCAGGGTGACCTGCTGGGTGTCGAAGTAGAAGCGTTGCGCGACGCCCACGCGCAGGCGCTCCGCACCGGTGTCGGTTCCGATAAAGCGCGAGGTGACGCCGAGCGTCAACTGGTTGGCGTCATTGATGCGGTCCCACCCGGAGAACTGGTTCTCGGAATAGATAGTCGCGAAGTTGATGTCCTGCTGGGCGCTGTCGAACACGGGGATGCCGCTCTGGTCCCGGAACGGGATATAGACGTAGTAGAGCCGCGGCTCCAGGGTCTGCAGGAAGGGCGCGCCGCCGATCGCGGTCGGACGCTCGAACACCACGCTGGAATCGGTGGTGAAGACCGGGAGCGTCCGGCTCTGATCGGTGAATCCGGCAGTGTTGGTATCGATTAGGTAGCGCGTCACATTGACCCCGAGCTTGGGTGTCACGGAGGCATACGCCGTCTGCAACGGCACGCTCAGGCTCGGGTAGGCCACTACCCGGGTGCCATTGGTGAGCGTCGGATGATCGAAGGTCGTGTATTGCCCGTAGAAGTCGAAATCTGAGCGCAGCACCTCCGGCCGCGACGCGGTCAAAGTGAGCTGTGGCAGCCGGTTGTACGGCGGCGTCACCGGCTGCAGCGGGTCGGGCTGCAGCGTTTGCCAGCGCTGGACCAGGGCGTTCAATCCGTAGCTGCCGGCGCCG
>JBGQGU010000556.1:0-2577 GCA_041497655.1 Gammaproteobacteria bacterium | reverse complement strand
GCCTCCTCGCTGATCAGCGCCTGCAGGTCCTCGTCAAATATTTCGTGCTTCTTGTCGGCGAGGTCCTTGAAGCGCTTGAACGCGGTGTTGAGCGCTTCCTCCGATTCGATCACGATTCCGAGCTCGGTGAGCCGCGCCTTGAAGGCATTGCGCCCGCTATGCTTGCCCAGCACCAGCTTGTTGGCGATCCAGCCGACGTCCTGCGCGCGCATGATCTCGTAGGTATCACGACTCTTCAACACGCCGTCCTGGTGGATGCCGGCCTCGTGCGCGAACGCATTGGCGCCGACGATCGCCTTGTTGGGCTGCACCGGGAAGCCGGTGATGCCGGAAACCAGCCGGCTCGCCGCGAGGATCTGCGTGGTGTCGATGCCGGTCTCGCACGGGAACATGTCCTGGCGCGTGCGGACCGCCATCACGATCTCCTCCAGCGCGGCGTTGCCGGCGCGCTCCCCCAGCCCGTTGATCGTGCATTCGACCTGCCGCGCGCCGTTCAGCACCGCCGCGAGCGAGTTGGCGACCGCCAGCCCCAGGTCATTGTGGCAGTGCACCGACCACACCACCTTGTCCGAATCGGGGACGCGCTCGCGCAGCAGCCGGATCAGCTTTCCGAATTGCTCGGGCAGCGTATAGCCCACCGTGTCCGGGATGTTGATGGTGGTGGCGCCGGCCTTGATGACGCGCTCCAGGATGCGGCAGAGAAAATCGATGTCGGAGCGCCCCGCGTCCTCGGGCGAGAACTCGACGTTGTCGGTATACTCGCGCGCCCACTTCACCGCCCGCACCGCCTGCTCGATCACCTGCGAGGGCTCCATCCGCAGCTTCTTTTCCATGTGGATGGGGGAGGTCGCGATGAAGGTGTGCACGCGCGGGCGCTGCGCCCGTGTCACCGCATCGCCGCAACGCCGGATGTCCGTTTCGTTGGCGCGGGCGAGCCCGCACACCGTGCTGTCCTTGACGATTGCAGCGACCGCGCGCACCGCGTCGAAGTCGCCGTCGCTCGCGGCCGGGAAGCCCGCCTCGATCACGTCAACTCGCATGCGCTCGAGCTGGCGCGCGATGCGGAGCTTCTCTTCCTTGGTCATCGACGCGCCAGGACTCTGCTCGCCGTCGCGCATCGTGGTGTCGAAAATGATCAGCTTGTCCTTGGCCATGAGTGTCTCCAATGAGTTCTACGGCTCCCGGTCCGGCTCAGGCCGGGGGCGCGTGTTTGATGAGCCATCCCGCCGCGGTCTTCACCGCGCCGGACCAACAACAGATTGTGGGAATGGGGAGTGTGCGCCTTAGGGGCGCAGCAGCGGGCCGGCCAGCGGGAGGCTGGCACGGAGGAAAAGCTCGTTCGTGCAGATTGAGCGAACCATGGCGATGGAATATAACGGCTTTATTCGTTTGATGCAACTCATGCCGCCGCCGGGGGCGGGGGGGGTGGTGCCCGGCCGGGTCCTTTTCCCTTCGCGAGCTCGTAGGCCCAGATCACGTAACCCGAGCACCCGTAGCCCGCGAACAGGACGAACAGCATTTCCGGCAGCGTGCCGGAGATCATGAACAGCGCCACCAGCCCGAACGTGATGCCGACCGCCACCGAGAACGGCACGCTCTTCCTCAGGTTGATGTCCTTGCCGCTGTAGAACTTGAGATTGCTCACCATGGTCAGGCCGGCAATCATGGTCAGCCCCCAGGCGAGCCACTTCACGTCCTGCCCCTTGATCTGGTATTCGTTGAGCGCCCATACCAGCCCCGCGATGACGCACGCCGCAGCGGGGCTCGGCAAGCCCTGGAAGAAGCGCTTGTCCGCGATGTCGAGCGTGGTGTTGAAGCGCGCCAGCCTCAATGCCGCGCACGCGCAGTAGATGAAGGCAGCGATCCAGCCGAGTTTGGTGGTGAGCCACGGCCCGAGCCACGCCACGGTCCGCATGTCGGCGAAATCCTTGAGCGCCCACACGTAGACCACCAGCGCCGGCGCCACGCCGAACGACACCATGTCGGACAGGCTGTCGTACTCGGCTCCGAACGCGCTCTGGGTGCGCGTCAAGCGGGCGACCCGGCCATCGAGTGTGTCGAACACCATCGCGATGAAGATCGCCATCGCGGCCTGCTCGAAGCGGCCGTTCATCGCCTGCACGATCGCGTAGAACCCGGCGAAGAGGGCGATCGTCGTGAAGAGATTGGGCAGCCAGTAGATGCCGCGCCGGGCAAAGCGTGACTTGATGAATAGCTTGTGTTCGCGCGGGTCTTGCATCACGGCAGCATCGCCAGCATGCTGGCGGTGGCGTAGACCTTGTCACCCACGGCCGCGACCGGCCGCGACTCCGGCGGCAGGTAGACGTCGACGCGCGACCCGAAGCGGATGAAGCCGTAGCGCTCGCCGCGTGCCAGCCGCTGCCCGGGCACGGCATAGCACAGGATGCGGCGCGCGATGAGCCCCGCGATCTGCACGCAGGTCACGTCGGCACCGCCCGCGGTCCGGATCCACAGCGCGTTGCGCTCGTTCTCCAGAGACGATTTCGACAGCTCGGCGTTGAAGAATTTGCCGGGATGGTGCCAAGCATTGCGGACCTCGCCGTCCACCGGGCTGCG
>JBGQGU010000555.1:0-2581 GCA_041497655.1 Gammaproteobacteria bacterium | reverse complement strand
GTATACCGCGCCGTCTTGCAGGTCTTCCGTCAGGAGCAGCGCGCAGCCCTGCACTTGCGCCGCGGCCACGACCATGCTGTCCCACCACGACAGGCGCCAGCGCTGCTCGATTTCACGTGCCCGTACGAGCAGTACAGCATCGACCGGATGCGGGTCCCAGGCGAGAAGCGTTCTGGTGTCATCCCACGCTTCATCAGGCGTAACGCGCGGCGTCAGCTTGCGCGTGACGTTGAAGTAATACTCGGACAGGACTTGCATGCTGGTCCGGCCTGAACGATCGCGCCAGAGCCGCGCGATCCAGACTTCCGCGCGCGCCTGCTTCGCCGCATCCCGGGCATCGCGCGCGTAAACGAAGATGTCGGTGTCTACGAAGACGGTAGCGGTCATGCGACGTTACTCGGAGCGAAGACCGTCCCGGTCATGCAGCTCTTCGCGCGTGACGTAACGCTGGGGCGGCCCCGTCAGCTCCTTGAACGGCCCCCTGGACAGGTATCGCTGCATCGCGTCCTCGTACTCGCGCGACTCGCGGATGTTCTTGTGCAGCATCTCGCCGATGTAGCGCGACACGCTCATGTTGCGCTTCGCCGCGCGCACGCGCGCCAGGCGGGCTGTCTCGTCATCGAGGGTAATGGTGATGTTTTTCATCGGCCGACATTGGGTGTGACTCAGACGACAAAATATAACACGGATTTCGTGTATTTATTGACGCCGGGAGACTTAGCGGATAAGCCAATGAAATACAGATGTTTATAATGGGGTATGACCCTGAGCGCTCTTCGCTGTTTCAACTGACGGCTGAAAAACCGGTCCCGGTCCTGGCGTCCGCGCGCTCCTGCCGCAACTGCCTGGCCGGAACGATCGCCTGCACGAGCTCGCGTATGACGCGCAGAGAGCGGGCGCGCCGGGCGAGCTCGAGCAGGCGCTCGGCGCCTGCCGCGCCGAGCACGCGCGCGGCGCAATCCATGAACTTCGCGGACCGGTCCTTCTCCGTCATCGGCCACGCAGGCGAGCCGGGCACGCGGTCGATCCGCGCCTCGAAACGCCCGCGCGGCGTCGCGACCGCGAGGTCGTTATAGCCCGTTATTCCGGAGTAGAGCCTATCATCGGCGATCGCGTAGCGCCGCACCTTGCACATCAGCTCCCGCGCCTGCGGCCGCTGGACCATGGCGTCGGAAAAGGTTTCCAGGACGAGACCGCGGTCGAGCAGCGCCGCCGCCGCCGCGTACTCGACGCTGAACTTGCCCTCGAGACCGGTCTGCGGGTTGCGGCTGACCAGCGCGGTGTCGCCGCCAGGCAGAAACCCGACGGCCACCTCGGTGATCTCCTCCGTCCGCAGGCGGTGCTGCTCGATCAGGTTGAAGAGCCCGCCCAGCGTGCGGTGGCTGGAGTAGCAGCAGGGCCAGCGCTTCACGTAGATGCCGGGCTCCAGGATTTCCCAGGGCCGTCCCAAGCGACCCTCGAGATCGGACAACGCTTCCCCCTCGTGATCGCCGCGATAGGCGTCGAGTGCGCCGCCCCTGCCGTCGAGGATCGCCTCGTCCGCGGTGAATCCGTTGCGAGCCATCCAGGCCGAAAGCACGCCACAGCGCGCGGCGTGCCCGGCGTGAAACGGCTTCACCATGGTGCCGAAGTTGCGCACGAGGCCGCTCATCTGCGAGGCGGCGAGGCCCCATGCGCGCCGCAAGCCGCCCGCGTCGAGACCGGACAGCCGGGCCGCCACCGCCGTCGCGGAGAGCGCGCCGACCGTGCACGTCGTGTGCCAGCCGCGCAGGTAATGGCTGTGCCCGAGGGCGCGCCCGAGCTTGCCCGCGATCTCCATCCCGAGCACGTAAGCCGCGAGCACGTCTTCCCCCGACGCGCCGACTGCTTCGCCCACCGCCAGCGCGGCAGGCAGCATCGTCGCGCTGGGATGGCCGCGCAGGCTGGGGTGGGTATCGTCGAAGTCGAGCGCATGGCTGCAGATGCCGTTCGCGAACGCCGCCTCGGCCGGCGAGGTCGCCAGGTCCTGGCCCCAGCACGCCGCCTGCGGCCTCGCGCCGAGGTCGCGCACCCAGCGCGCCGCGAGGTCCGCCACCGGCTCGCGCGAACCCGCAAGCGCAACGCCCACCGTGTCGACCAGCGCGTCCCGCGCGGCGGCGATAGCCGGGTCCGGCAGATCGGAAGTCCCGGTTTCAATGACGAACCGTGCCAGTGTCTCTGTAAACATATTCGCTCCTCCGTCCCGCTTCAGGCTCCGCTTGCTAACCCCTCGACGCAAAGCCGCGGCGGTTATCGTTTGTCGCGTTGTGACTCATTAACTGCAGCCATGAGAGATGGGTGATGAGTGACGGAACTCAGTTGCTGGAATTCTACCGCGTGTTGAACGGCGAGAATCTCGTCCGTTCGAACACGCGGAGTTAAACCGGCGCTATGCGTCCGGATTTAACGCGACTTCGGCCGCGCCGATACCGGCGATCCGGCCAAATACCGCGCCGGAAACGAGCCCCGTGCCGGCCGGGTAGTTGAAGTAGAAGAGCCCTCCCAGCATCTCGCCCGCGGTGTAGAGCCCGGGTATCGGGTGCAGGTTGAGATCGAGCACCTG
>JBGQGU010000554.1:0-2583 GCA_041497655.1 Gammaproteobacteria bacterium | reverse complement strand
TTCGCCGCCCTCGCCACGGTGCTTGTTCACGTCGCCATGTTCGGCGTTGCCCGTGAGGCCGATGAGGGGACCGCTGCCCATATCTGGCAGATACTCATGGCTGCACAGATACCGATCGTGGCGTTCTTCGCAATCAAGTGGCTACCGCGGACTCCAAGGCAGGCGCTGCTGGTACTGACGCTGCAAGGTGGCGCCGCGCTGGCAGCACTTGCACCCGTGTTCTTTCTCAACCTTTAAGCCGAGGGGTCGCCTGCTACGCACAAACGCGACGCGGTCTAACAACCGGCTGCACCCGACGGCGGCCGCACCATCGGGTTAGCGATTGAAATCACCGGCACGCGGCCGCCGCGGGTGAGCCGCAGCCGTTAGCGCTCAAATCAGGATGCCCGACATGAAACCTCCAAGACTAAGTGTTCTCCTGCTTCTGCTTGCAACCTTGTCTGGCTGCTTCAGCTGCAATGAACCGCCCCTTTACGAGAGGCGCGCACGCGAGTTCCTTCAGAAGCAAGGCACCCCCAGCGACATAATTGACAAGCTGACGAAAAGGGAGCCACTGGAACCTGCTGTAGCGGAACAGCTCTCGCGATACGGGAACGTTGCTGTCCTCCATCTCATCGGTGAAAATCCAGGCACACCACTGACGATCATTGACACACTGTCGCGGCACAATAATTTTGAAGTCAGGAGTGGTGTAGCGATTAACCCTAACGCATCACTTGATCTCTTGCTACACCTGCGAACACCAGGCAAGTACACTACTGTGAACGGCATGCTTGCTCGCAATCCGCGCTTGCCGCAAACAGTGCTGTGGGAAATGCACAGAAACGGTGAGGCAAGCCTTATGTCCCTGGGGTTGAATCCGAACTGTCCGCCAGAATTGATGAGGGAGATTGCTGCCAAGGGGGACGAAATCGACAGGGCTTGGCTTGCAACCAATCCGAACCTGCCGGAAGACGTTGCGCAAAGGCTCGCTCAAGACAAGTCGCAGTTGGTTCGCAACTATTTTGAGATGAACCCCAAGTATGGGCGAAGGGGAACTGAACCCTCGCGCTAACAAGACGCTCCAGCCGATTGAGACGTTGCCCCGCTCCCTCCGGTCGGTCGCGCAGCGACCGCTCAAATATAGGCATTGGCCGCGTACTGCTGCACCATGCGGTGCGTGTGGAAGAAGGAGCCGTTGAAGGCGATCGCCCGCCGGCCGACTTCCATCCACCCCGCGGGGTCCTCTGTGTAGAGCGGCAGCAGCACCTGTTCGAGCTTGGCGTAGAGCTCTGAGGCGTCGCGCGCGGCCACTGCCACCGGGTCCGCGGTCTCGTCGCTCTCGTCCTCCCCGATCGACCACCCCGTGATGCCTTCGACGTGGCCTTCGATCCACCACCCGTCGAGGATCGAGAGGCTGGGCACGCCGTTGAGCGCCGCCTTCATGCCGGAGGTGCCCGAGGCCTCCTGGGGCCGCAGAGGAGTGTTGAGCCAGACATCGACACCGGCCGTGAGAAACCGCGCGACCTCCATCGCATAATCGGGCAGGTACACGATCGTCACGTCTGGCCGGAGGCGCTCGGCCGCCGCGTGGATCCGCCGGATCAGTTCCTTGCCGGGCTCGTCCTTCGGATGCGCCTTGCCGGCGTAGACGATCTGGAGCCGGCCGGCCGCGCGCGCGATCGCGGCGAGGCGCTCGGGGTCCTGGAGCAGGAGGTCGGCGCGCTTGTAGGCGGTGGCGCGCCGCGCGAAACCGATCGTGAAGGCGTTGCTCGAGAGCTCCACCCCGAGCCGCTGCCGCACCTCCCGGACCAGCCGCCACTTCGCTTCCAGATGCGCCTCGCGCAAGTCCTCGATCGGGATCTTGATCGCGTGGCGCAGCGAGAACGGGTCGCTCGCCCAGCCCGGAATGTAACGGTCGAAGAGGACGCGGACGGAAGGGCAGACCCAGGTCGCGGTGTGAACGCCGTTGGTGATGGAGTCGACGGCGTACCCCGGGAACATCCTCTGCGAGACCTCGCCGTGCTTCTTGGCGACGCCGTTGACGTAGCCGGAGAGGTTGAGCGCGAGGCGGGTCATGTTGAGCCGGTCCTGGCCGCCCAGCATCTGGAGCTCGGCGAGCGGGATCGGCTCGCCGAGCACCTCGCGCACGAGCCCCCAGTCGAACTGGTCGTGGCCGGCCGGCACCGGCGTGTGGGTGGTGAAGACGCACATCCGCCGGACGTCGTGGATATCGCGCGCGACGGCGGTCTGGTCGGACTCCTCGCGGAGGAGCTCGAGGGCCAGAAGACTCGCGTGTCCCTCGTTCATGTGGTGGCGCTGAATGCTCCTGTAGCCCAGCGCCCGCAGCATGCGGACCCCGCCGATTCCGAGGACGATCTCCTGGCGGAGCCGGTAGCGGTCGTCGCCGCCGTAGAGGCGGGCGGTGATCTCGCGGTCCTCGGGCCGGTTCTCCTCGAGGTTAGTGTCGAGCAACAGCAGGGGCACGACGTGCCCCGTCAGTCCCGTGACGTCGTATCGCCAGGCCCGGACGGCGACGGCGCGCCCTTCGATCGCAACGGCGACGCGGGTTGGGAGCTCGCGGACGAAGTCCGACGGCCTCCA
>JBGQGU010000553.1:0-2584 GCA_041497655.1 Gammaproteobacteria bacterium | reverse complement strand
CGGCTTCCGCCACTTTTGGGTGCCCCACCAGCGCGTTTTCCAGGTCCACCGAGCTGATCCACTCGCCGCCCGACTTGACGAGGTCCTTGTTGCGGTCGGTGATCTTGATGTAGCCGTGCTGGTCCAGCGTAACGACATCGCCGGTGCGAAACCAGCCATCGGCGCTCCACTTGTCCGATTCCGAATCGAGGTCGTGGTAGCCGCCCGCGATCCACGGACCGCGCACCTCCAACTCGCCCATGGTCTTGCCGTCCCACGGCGCTTCGCCCTCCCCCGTCATGGCGCGCACCTCGACGAACGGCAGCGGGACCCCTTGCTTCGCGCGCTGCGCGTACTGCGCGTCCCCCGCAGGACCGGCCAGCTCGCGCTTCACGTAATTCACCGCGGCGACCGGCGTGGTCTCGGTCATGCCCCACCCGTGGATCACCCGGAGGTTGAAGCGGTCGAACGCGCGGATCATCGATTCCGGCGCCGCCGCGCCGCCCACCACCATGCGCATGCCGGGCGGCAGCTTCCACCGCGCGGGCTCCTGCTCGAGCGCCTGCAATATGTTCATCCAGATGGTAGGCACGCCCGCCGTCAGCGTCACCTGCTCCTTGTCGTACAGGTCGAGCAGGCTCACCGCGTCGAGATGCGGGCCGGGAAAGGCAAGCTTCGCGCCGACCATCACCGCCGTGAACGGCATGCCCCACGCGTTGACGTGAAACATGGGCACCACGGGCGTCACAGTATCGCCGTTCCCCATACCCATCACATCGGGCAGCGCGGATGCGAGCGAGTGCAGCACCAGCGCCCGGTGCGAATAGACCACGCCCTTGGGGCGCCCCGTCGTGCCTGAGGTGTAGCACATTCCGGCGGGATCCTCCTCCTTCAACGCAAGGGGTTTCAGCGGACGTGACCGGGCAATAAGCGCCTCGTAATCTTCAAAGCCCGCCGCAACGGGGGCTCCCGTAAGAGGAACGACGATGACTTTTTCAAATTTCGCGGCCTCGCGAAACTTGGAGTAAAGCGGCAGCAGCACGTCGTCCACGATCAGGAAGCGGTCGCCGGCGTGGTTGGCAATGTAGGCAATGTCGTCGGGATGCAGGCGAAGGTTGAGCGTATGCAACACGCCTCCCGCGCACGGGACGGCGAAATACGCCTCGAGGTGCGCGTAGTGGTTCCACATGAGCGTCGCGACTCTTTCGCCGCGCTTCAATCCCATGCGCTGTAAAGCGCCGCCCAGTGCGCGAGATCTCCGGCAAAAGTCGGCGTACGTATGACGGTGCAACGACTTGTCCGGCAGCCTGGAAACGATCTCCGCCTGCGGAAACAACTTCCCCGCGCGCTCGAAGATGTGCGCGAGCGTGAGCGGGAATTTCATCATCGTGCTTCGCATAGACTCCTATCAGCCGCAGATAAGCGCGGATCAGATAAAACCCTAATCAGCCGCCGATGGACGCCGATAGACGCCGACGGAAACTCGGGTCAGTGTAACTTCTATCAGAAAGAAAATACTACTCCCACTTCGATTACATCATTTTGCCGATTGTTGGGCGCCCCGATTGTATCTAACATGCACCTGGACGCGCCGTTACGGAGCGCAATCAGGACCACGGAGACCGGCAATGGATCTGAGAATCAAGGGCAGGCTCGCACTGGTGACGGGCTCGACGAAGGGCATCGGTCGTGCCATCGCGGAGATCCTGGTAGCCGAGGGTGCGCGGGTGATCGTCAATGGCCGCAACGAAACCACTGTGAAGGACGCCGTAGCGGCACTGTCGCGGCGCGGTGCAGCGCACGGCATCGTGGCGGACCTCGCCACCGCCGCTGGCGCGCGGAAAGTATTGGACGCAGCGGCCAGGATCGGGCCGGTCGACATCCTCGTCAACAACGTTGGGTTCTTCGAGGTCAAGGAATTCACCGCGATCTCCGATCGGGACTGGCTCGACATGTTCGAGTTGAACGTGATGAGCGGCGTGCGCCTGTCGCGCGCGCTGCTTCCGGGAATGCTGGAGCGGGACTGGGGCAGGATCGTGTTCATCGCCAGCGACCAGAGCGCCAAGCCCAACCCCGGCATGGCGCCCTATGCGATGTCGAAGGCAGCGCAGGTCTCCATCGCGCGCAGCCTCGCCGAGCTCACCAAGGGCACCCGCGTGACCGTCAACAGCGCGCTCGTCGCCCCCACCTGGTCGGAAGGCGTGGAAGCGTTCCTGAAGAAGATCGCGCCTGGGCAAGGCAAGACGGTGGACGAGATGCGCACCGCCTACTTCGAGACGACGGGAGCCTCTTCACTGCTCCAGCGCTGGGCGACGCCGGAGGAAATCGCCTCTCAGATCGCGTTTCTGTGCTCGGAGCGCGCCTCCGCGATCAACGGCGCGGCGCAGCGCGTCGACGGCGGCATCATCCGCTCGCTGTTCTAATTAAGCCGCAGATAAACACGGATAAGAACAAAAAGTCGAATCACGACATCCCCTCCTGCCGGAGGAGGGGTGGCGCGTAGCGCCGGGGTGGTGGGAGACGAATCACGACTCACGGCTTATGAGCCGCCGATGGACGCCGATACACGCCGATAAGGGAAAGTGGGAAAGGTGTCAGGAACCTT